>NZ_LN889795.1 GCF_900009145.1 Planktothrix tepida PCC 9214 | reverse complement strand
CCCCGTCCCCTCCTCCCCCTAAGGTAATTCTACAGAAGTGGGTTTGGCAATATGAGGCAGTCCCCAGCCTAATTTTTCGCGGAGAACTTGGAAAAATTCGGGAGGATGGAGACGAATAAACTTAGCATGATAGGGCGATCTCTTGACTCTGACCTGATATTCAGGAAGAACATAACAACCTCCATTCCCATCCACCACCATCACTAACTGATTTGGACTAGCCGGATAAATAATTACGGGTTCGGTTTCCCCATAAATTAAAGCGCGTGAAGCCAGAGAATGGGGACAGATGGGGAGTAATTGCAGCACTTCTACCCCTGGTGTCACCACCGCACCTCCGGCGGATAAGGAATAAGCGGTTGAACCCGTCGGAGTCGAAATAATCACCCCATCGGCGGCAATATCCACCGGAGCATGACGACCAATTTTGATTTCAAAATGGCACATACAGGTCATGGGTTCCCGATGCAGTACCATTTCATTCAAACATAACGCTTCCCACAGCACTTGGTCTGCCTGACACACCTCAACCGCAATCATCGTGCGATTTTCAACAATGTAGTTTCCTTCAAGAACTTGTTCTAAGATCAGAGGCAGTTGATTCAGGTAGGTTTCCGTTAAAAATCCCATGTGACCTGTATTCACTGCCAACAAAGGAATGCCTTGAGGAGCCAGTATCCGAGATGCTGAGAGAACTGTACCATCCCCACCGAGAACAATCGCAAACATCATCTCCTGATCAAAATCGGGAGGGGCAATTTTATCAATGGGAGTTCGGTGTAAAGGATGAGGTTGAGTGGCATAACCGAGTATTCCCCCTGTTCCAGGTGCCGTGCAAACCTTCATCCCCCGCCCTTTTAGCTTGTCTTTGATCTCGGTCGCAGCACGACAAGCGGCGGGTTTGGCGTCATTGTAAATAATCCCTACTTTTGACACGCGAAGTTTTGTTAAATTGGGTTTAAACAGAATTAGAGTCTGTCTCAGAACCAGGATGGACATCCCAATTCTGATCGGAGACAAAAATTTAACGATGGTTAAAGCATACCCTGTCTTTGGGCGATTGCGTTGAGTTAGAGGGGCTTGAAGGGATTGCTCCTTTTTTTGCGTTTTTTGAGCTTTTCCTGTTCATATTCTAATTCTTTAAGTTTTTTCATAATTCGACTAAAGTATTCTTGCAGATAAGACTCTAAGGTGCTGATTTCCTTGGAATCAATGCCAAAAACTTCATAGGTTTCATCCATTGAAGCTTGTAAGGACTGACCATTGGCTAAGACTTCCGCAAAAGCAAGACGGTCTGACACATTCCAAGTCCACTGAAACCAACGGGTAACTTGGCGGAATAGACGCAGGATTTCCGTTGGGGTACGGGTAATTTTAGCTTGTTTGTTAGAGAGCCGTTCACACAACGCAATAATATCCTCAGCCGTCCAAGCTTTGGAACCCACTACTGGGAAACTTCTATTTTCAGTTTCAGGGACGGATAAGGCCTTAACTGCAAATTTAGCAATATCTTGGGTATCCATATAGGCAACGGGAGAACTGACCCCCGGAACCCAAACCGCTTGTTTATCTAAAATGGGAATGGCATATTGACCAATGAGCCCTTGAAAAAATCCACAAGGTCTTAGAATGGTGTATTTTAAACCGGACTCAGCTAAAAATAGTTCGGTACAGCGCTTGATTTCTAATAAGGGTACTTGAGGATATTTCTCAGCATCCAAAAACGAAAAGAACACAAATCGTTGCACTCCCGCTTCTGCGGCAGCTTGAATCAGAGCAACTTTTCCTTCCCAGTCTACTTGTTTAATCCCTAATGAATCCGTAGGACGGGCGGTAGCCGCATCAATAACGGCTGTTACCCCTTCTAATGCAGCTTTTAAACTTTCCGGTTCGCATAAATCCCCTGGAACCAGTTCTGCCCCCCATTCCTTTAAAAACGCGGCTCTGCGGTAACTGCGTGCTAAACAACGCACGGTATACCCTTCATCGAGCGCTCGTCGCGCCACCTGTCTCCCCAACGTGCCAGTCGCACCGACAATTAATAAAGTCATGAATACCAGTTTGAAGCTTAAAGTTTATTAAGTATGGTATCAAACATTCTCTCATTTTTTTACAAAACTTTACAAAAATTTGAAGATTGGCCCTGTAGACTTTTTCGTCAAGGGGCGCGATCGCACTTTAAGGATGAGGCGTAATGGCAATAACTGTGATTACTCCTTTGTCTGGGCCATAATACCAAAAAACTCGAAACGCTGCTGGGGTTTTGTTTTCGACGTAAGCCTCAAATATTTCTTCTCCATTAGGGCCTGATAATGTGTCGTATTTATGAGTTTTCAAGCTGGGATGGCGTAAATTAGTTGCCATTAATCCAAGTGTTTTCAGCACTTTATTGTATTTTTTTGCATCGAGTTCTTGAAGATTAATTAAACTATCTCTAGCTGATGAAGAAAATTCTATCCGAAAATTCATTCCTCTTCAATCTCCAGATCAGCATATTCAGAAAAGTCACCCAAATCGTGTACTTCACCTTTAGCTGCTTGTGCGAGACCACACTTGACTGAAGCTAACACTTCGGGGTTTTGCCATAACCACTGTTCACGATCAGGTATATTGGTTATTGGGTCTAATAAAATTTGTCCGGCTTCGTTGATGAGAACGCGATACTTTGTTGACTTGGGTTCGAGGTTTAAACTCAGGCATCCTTGTGGATCTGTACTGATTAAGTTTTTCAAAATCCAAAACATATTTTTCAGCTATTATAAAATTAGGTAAAACTCACTAAGGTAGAGTTTTATTTGATTATAACACATTAGATATTGTTGGCTTATTTTAATCTGAAGTGCGATCGCTCTTTTAGTTGTAAGTCAGCGTGATCGCACTTCTTAATATTACTAGGACGGAAAGATAGTTAACTATGCCACAGCATTATCCTATCTGCATGATTGGATCGTTCAGGGGGATAGTAAATAAGGCATTTTTCACAATCTCTGGCTGCGTGTTGATAACAACACCAAAGATGTTTGTATAGCCCTCTTCTGTCAGTCTCCGAGGAGTAAAATTAGAAAATAAACCAGATGGGTAGCTAGAAGGGAGATAGGGTAA
>NZ_LN889794.1 GCF_900009145.1 Planktothrix tepida PCC 9214 | reverse complement strand
GGGGCCAAAATCCCACAACTCAAGTCTTAGAAACATCACCTGTGATTCTCTTGGCAGAAGATCATGAAGCTAATATTATTACGATTTCTCGTTATCTGAAGGCAAAAGGCTATACAATACTGTTAGCAAGAAATGGTCAAGAGGCGATTGATATTGCTAAATCACAGAGTCCTGACCTAATTTTAATGGATATTTCAATGCCCGGAATGGATGGCTTAGAAGCGATTAAATATCTGCGTCAAGACAGCGATCACCGACTGGCAACGATTCCGATTATTGTCCTAACTGCCTTAGCCATGAAAAGCGATCAAGAAAAATGCTTAGAAGCCGGGGCTAATGGTTATTTAACTAAACCTGTTAAACTGAATCAACTCACCACTATAATTCAACAAATTCTCGTCAAAGGTAGTATTAATGAATTTATTTAACTTAATGGGAGAATCAATGAAAAGACTAACAAAACAACAATGGCTAAAATATCTAAAATATCTAACTTTTAGTCTGATTACTGGAATTTTAGCGATCGCCCTGACTAATTGTATCCCAGAACCATCCAGTCCATTACGGATTGCGACTAATCTCTGGCCGGGATATGAAACCTTATATTTAGCTGAGGATCTAGGTTATTATGACAACCAATCCATCAGATTGATAGATTATCCTTCAGGAACAGAAGAAGTTAAAGCGTATCGTAATGGTGAAATTGAAGGCGCGGGATTATCAATCGATCAAGCCTTATCTATCGCCGCAACCCAAGAAAATCTTAAAATTATTGCGATTATGGATGTTTCTAATGGTGCAGATGTCATTTTAGGACGACCTGATATGACTAATATCAAAGCCTTAAAAGGAAAGCGAGTGGGACTAGAACCAACTGCTTTGGGATCTTTTATGATAGCTCGGGCACTGGAAAAAAATGGGATGTCTGTTAAAGATATTGAGATCGTTTCTTTAGAGCCATTAGAACATGAACGAGCTTATAAACAGAGACAAGTAGATGCGGTCGTTACCTTTGGGCCTGCTGTTCCTAAAATATTAGAAGCTGGGGCAAAAGTATTGTTTGATAGTAGCCAGATTCCGGGAGAAATTGTAGATGTTTTGGCTGTGAGTACCGAGGCGATCGCTAATTCTCCTCAAAGCATTCAATCATTAGTGAATGGACGATTTCAAGCCTTAAAATACTTAGAAGAAAACCTTCAAGAAGGAGCAACTCGCATCGCCAAACGAACACAAGTAACACCAGAAAACATTCTGAATGCTTTTAAAGGTATACATCAACTCAACTTAGAAGAAAATCAAAAATTATTCAATCAAAGTGATTCCTCTTTTGTCATGGGCAGCAAAAAACTGATCAATATTATGCGAGAAAAAAATTTATTACCCAAAGATATTGATATAAATACAATCCTAGATGATCAGTTTATTAAGAACGCTAAATTATCAACTCCCTAAAATTTATGCTCCAATATTTTCCCCTACCCATCAGATTTTCCATTCCTATTATTTTAATTACTTTTGGTAGTCTTTTTGGGCTGATATCGTTGCGTAAAGAAATTACTGAAAACTACGAGACACAAACGACAACTGCTAAAAATTATCTGAAAATTTATGCTGGACAAACAGCCAGAATATTAGATTATATGGAACGTAAACATAGTACAGCGGGTAGCAATGCTTACGACGATATAGAAACTACAGTTATTAGTCAGATTGGCAGTGATCCCAATCTCTCTTTAGTGGTAAAAATAGATGATAAAAATATCATTCGTTTGTCCAATAATTATGAACTTAAAGGAACTTCCAGTGATGAAATAATAAGTGCTGATTATAGGTCTCATTTCGCCTCTGTGCAACAAAAAATGGCAGGAAAAATACTAATTTCTAAAGATCAAAAAAAGCTGATTGCAATTTATCCTTTAGTTTTACAGATTTTACCTAACGAAATCAAACCTTCTCGGCTAGGTATTCTCTTGCTTGAATATGATCTGACGAGTGTTAAACAAGAAGCTTTTAATGGAGCTTTAAGGCGATCACTAATTTTTAATGGCGTGTTAATAATATTTTGTCTAGGTTTATGGTTTTTCTTTTATGTGACTCTCACTAAACGAGTTTATCGGTTGGTTTCTGCTAGTAATAGTTTAGCAGAAGGAAAGTTTTATATCAGAACTCAATTAACAGGTTCAGATGAACTGATGCAAGTCTCTGTTGCTTTTGATCGCATGGCTGTTAAAATTCAAGAAAATGCTAATGTCTTACAACGTCAAGCAGAAAGAGAAAGATTAATCAGGGAAACAACCCAACGAATTCGTCAATCTTTAGATTTAGAAACTATTTTTAATACAACAACAGATGAAACTCGTAAATTTCTGGATGTGGATCGAGTTTGTATTTTTAAATTTGATCCTGAATCTGACCCTATTCAGGGAGAATTTGTGTCTGAATCCGTTAAAACAGGAGTTAATTCAATTTTGAATATTAAATTAGAAGGAAATTGTTTTACAGAACCAGATCAATTTTTAAATCTCCAATCAATTGAAATTGATGATATTGATCAAGTCAAAACAAGTGACTCTTATTACCGTTTTTTAGAGCAATTTAAAATCCAAGCTAATTTGTTAATTCCCTTAGTTATTAATAAAAAAATTTGGGGTTTATTTGGCGTTCATCAATGTTATAAACCTCGAAAATGGCAACAATTAGAAATTGATTATGTACAACAAATTGCTACTCAATTATCGATAGCTATTCAACAAGCATATCTGCTTAATCAGACAAAAAAAGAATTAATAGAAAAACAGAAAACAGAAGCAAAATTAATAAAAAGTAATCAAGAATTGGCAATATCTAATGAACAACTTGCCCATGCCACCCGCCTCAAAGATGAATTTCTAGCTAATATGAGCCATGAATTGCGTACTCCCCTGAATGCTATTTTAGGGATGTCCGAAGCCTTAACAGAAGAAATTTTTGGCCCCCTCAATGGGAAACAACAACAGACAATAGAAACCATTGCCAGCAGTGGCACTCATCTGCTCTCATTAATTAATGATATTCTTGATGTCGCTAAAATTGAATCAGGAAAAATTGAACTAGAATCTGCCCCAACATCCATTAACGAGTTATGCCAATCAAGTTTGGTATTCATTCAACAACAGGCAATACAAAAACGCCTTCAGATTCAAACGGAAATTCCCCCTGATCTCCCCGATTTGTTTGTAGATGAAAGACGCATTCGCCAAGTCTTAATTAACCTCCTCAATAATGCCGTTAAATTCACTCCCAAAGGGGGTAGAGTATCCTTAACAGTTCAAGTTGAATCTTCAACGGAAACTGCTTTCGGTCGTCCCTCTATTTGTTTTGCTGTGCGCGATAATGGGATTGGGATTACTCCTGAAAATCAGGATAAACTTTTTAAACCTTTTGTGCAAATTGATAGTGCTTTAAATCGTCAATATGCGGGTACAGGTTTAGGACTTGTGCTGGTGAAACGAATTGTGGAAATGCACGGTGGTCAACTAGAAGTTAAGAGTACAGTTGGTGTCGGTAGTTGTTTTAGCTTCCGTTTACCTTATAAACAGTTGCCGTCCCCAATTCCTAAATCTTCTAGTCCCCAATCATCAAATTTAGATGGGGGCCAAAATCCCACAACTCAAGTCTTAGAAACATCACCTGTGATTCTCTTGGCAGAAGATCATGAAGCTAAT
>NZ_LN889793.1 GCF_900009145.1 Planktothrix tepida PCC 9214 | reverse complement strand
CTTGATAAATAACTGTATTTCCATTCGTAATTTCGGTGAGGGGAGTTTGACGAGTAATACTACTAATGGTTGGTGTGACTGCATCTATCTTAATGGCTGTGGTATCAGTCACATTTTTGAGGGTTAAATTAACGTTATTTCCCCCACTATCTTTAACAGTTGCATCCCCCGTTAAGGTTAACGCTGTTCCCATAACGAGGCCATTATTATCCTCTTTTCCTAAACCAATATTGTAACGGAAAATATGCTGAGTATTTGCTGCTCCTGTGCCCAATAACGTCGCATTAACAATTCCGCCTGTATCTAAAGTAACAGGAATACTAACATTTCCTGTCCCTTTATTAATCGTGACAGGCTGAGTAAATTTTACCACAAAATCGAGGTTATCTCCCGCTTTTAAGGTAATCGCAGGAGGAGCTTGAACTTTACTAATTTCTACCGCAGAAGCAATCAATTCAAAAGGAAAGTTAAACGGGTTTTCATCTCCATCATTATTACTAAAAGATAATTCTCCTTGGAGTGTTCCTATTTGATTAGGTGTGAGGGTAACATCAACAGTTGTACTAGCATTAGGAGCGAGTGTAGTGGTGGTAAAATTTCCTAATCCGGTGAAACCTGTTCCGCTAAAAGTTATCGGATTAGTTAATAATAAATCCCCTAATCCTGTATTTTTAATCGTGAAAGTTTTAGTGAGACTTCCTCCCAGGGATATCTGACCCAAATTAATAGCTGTTGAAGTTCCATCAATAATATTGGTAGTTCCGTCTAAGACTTCTATTTCTGGGGGAGCATATTCAAATGCACCAATATCAACAATATTATTAGCAATTCGGGCAAATCCAACGCCTCGTTGGTCGGTTGTTAATCCGGTCGCATTAGTCGTATTTCCTGTATCAATCCCTGGACTTCCTGCTAACAAAGCATGGGTAAAACTTAAGCCACCATTATCTTGTAAAGGGCCTAATTTAGCATCTAAAGGATTGGTGGCTGTTCCGACTAAACTACTGGCTGGAAATGTGGTTTCAACACCGCTATTATCTCCGATTAAATTTCCACCTCCATCCGTCCAAGTTCCTCCGGCTATATCGGGGTTTTTAATATTTGTTGATAAATCTTGATTTCCAGCAATTAATGTGTTTTTAAGGGTAGCTGTTCCACTATCTTGAAAAATGGCTCCACCACTATCATAAGAGGTACTATTAGTCGTATTAATATCGGCTTTGTTGTTCGTAAAGGTACTATTGGTAATGGATAAGTCGCCAACATTATAAATAGCACCGCCACTATCTTCTGCACTGTTACCGGAAAAGGTACTATTATTAATTGTAGCGGTACTGCTGTAGTAAATAAAAATTGCCCCACCGCCATTTCCTCCATCACCTGTAACTTTGTTATTGGCAAAGGTACTATTATTAACGGTAAGATTGCCTAGGGTACTACTAACATAAATTGCTCCTCCCCGTTTGTCTGCTTCCCCATTACTGAAACTGAGGTTATTGAGGGTGAGGTCACTATTGGAGGGAACATAAAAGAAACGGAAAGCAGGTGCTGTGGTGCTTCGTTCAATAATAGCCCCATTCCCGTTCAGGGTCAGTTTTCCGCCAACGGTTATATCTGTAGGAGTGGGTAAACCGTTAGCATCACTAGCATTACCATCGGAGGTGTTGTTATCAACGGTTGTTAAGCTGTAGACTCCTTTTGTTAAATTAATAATATCGTCTTCTGGTGTGGTGTTAGCCGTGTTAATGGCTGTTTTTAGCCCATCAACGGTACTGACGTTATAAGTCCCTAATATTGCTGGATAATCAGCAATTTTTTCTTGATTAAATGGAAATGGAGTGGTAATTTTTCCTAAGATAACATCTAGGTTCCAATTTCCTCCCAAGGGAGTATAACCCACTTTTTGACGCGAAGCCGCTAGGTTGACTCCTAGATAATGATGAAGACGAGACAGAAACCCACCGTTATCCGATGCGAGTTCACAACTATAGATTAAAAAATCGGTATTTTCTGTAAAAGTTTGTCGCCAAGTTTTGAGTTGGGGCGCATATTTTTCAAGATTATTGACGTTTAGGGTAGTATTACCTAAATGCAGTGTTCCTGAACTTCCATGGGTGAGCAGATGAACAGCTTTTAAATTTTTGTAGTCTGATAAAATATTGGTAATTTGTTGAATTCCATCTTCAGTTTTGGAGAGGATGATAAAATCAATATTTTCACTAATTGCGTCTAATAATTGGGGGATATTCGTAACGGATGAATCAATGATCAGTAATATATTATCCGTGAAGGCTGAACTTAGGTCAAAATTAATGGTACTCATGATCAATCCTTTATTTTCTATTACCTGAAGAGGTTCTAGTTTAGTCTGAATCAGTTGAAAAATTAGGGAGGTTTGTCAAGTGGAAAACCCACCCCTCGGCTGGAGGAGTCAAAAGATTATAGGAGATCGCACCCAGTTTAGGTGATGCTTCTAAAGGACAATCTCTAGGAATTTTATCCAAGCCTTTGGGTTTTGTTAGAGAATATCCTCATTTAATATTAATTTAATAAATTTAGTATAAACTAACTGATTGTTTTTTCTTCAGAAGTCTTGAAAATAATTACAAAAGTTTACATTTCAATCAAAAGTTATGTATTGACACTAAGTTTTCAAACTCCCGTCTTGGTCTTATAATTTCAGATAAATCTTGTTAAGTTTGTCGGGATTGACAAACGCAAAATTAACTTGGGGGAGTCCCTGTTGTTACTGAGCATTCGACGTTCGTTCACGCCGAAGTCTTGTCGAAGGTGTTACTGAACCTATGATACCCTAACGACTGACACCCCTTCAACACAGTCTGTATCTCGTCAGAAAGTTGACAGAAGAAAATATTGGAGATGAAGTACATTTGGCGTTGGCTTAGGCTGACGGCGTGGCTACACCGTCAGCTACTATACCTCACTTCTGGGGTAATTGCCATCAAGCGATAAATTCTGAGGAATTAATTAAGGTACTATCAAAACCCAACAGTTTAACAAGTTCCTCTCCCGTATTGGCAAGTTTAATGATTGTATTACCATTAACGGTTGTGATTTGCAACGCTTCAAGACTTAATCCGCCTGTTAACTGAATTTGATCTTCGCCTAGAGTAAAATCATTAATGATATCTACTCCTGTATTCCCTGCAATATAAAAGCGATCGCGTCCTTTACCTCCGATTAAAATATCATTTCCTAAATCTCCAAATAGGTGATCATCCCCTTCTCCTCCCTCTAAGAAATCATCTCCTTGTCCACCATAAAGGCTGTCATCTCCTAAATCTCCAAACAAGTTATCATTGTCTTGATTTCCAAATAGCAAATCATTATCTTTTCCACCATAGAGAAGATCTCCAGCAGCGCCGCCATGTGCTTCATCATCTCCTTGACCTAATGCAATGGTTTGGCCTAGTTTATCTCCAACAACAATATTTTTTCCGGCATCGCCCAAGAGTTGCATTTGCCCCCTTAATAAAGCAACATTAATATTTTGGAGTTGAATAATAGAATTAGGCAAATCCGTACTATCAATCAAGCTAATTTGTTGATTTCCGACTCCTGTTTGTTGTGATAAAGCTACATTGGCTTGTATCAGAATGGGCTGACTACTCGGTAAATCTCCTGGCAATTGGGAGAAAGGAGCAAACATAGAGAAATCCCATTGGGTATTGGCATCAAACCGAGTTAAAATTTGTTGAGCCAATTGATTGAGTTCAGAAGATTCAGTTCCTAGCGTTTCTTGAAGATCTGTTTGTAAATTTTGCAAGGTGCGATTATTTCCTGTCAAAATTGCACCGCCAATCTTTTCAGGGACAGAAACTTCAAAGCTTTCTCGATTGAAATGTTCAAAGATTTCTTGATTCGTCGCGTTGGCCTTAATCGGTTGTTCAGAAATACTCAATTTCTGGGGAACTTCCAGAGGGAATACCATACCCCCATTGGAATTCAATACATAATAATGCTGAGAAAATGTATCGTCTCCT
>NZ_LN889792.1 GCF_900009145.1 Planktothrix tepida PCC 9214 | reverse complement strand
ACCGAGATTGTTGTTAAGAAACCCGGTTTCTCAGAAAGTTGTATCAATTACGCATCGTAAAGCAACGGTCATCTATTGCGATCCTCTTGAATTAAAATAGTGCTATCTGTTAATCCAAAATCCCTGGGATTAACTCTCGGACGATTACGAATTCTTTGTAGAATTGCTGACTTATGTTGGTTCTCTTGCGTCCGATTTATCATTACTTTGTCAAGATCAAATAATAAGGATTGCGTCAACAGATGAATAACTGCCTCATTAAGAGTAAAATTTTTCTCTGAGGCTAGACACTCAATCTGACTATATAGTTCATCAGGCAAGTTTTCAATCTAAATTTTAGCCATTGTACTCTCAGAATTACTACATTGATTATAGCACTATTTTTCATCAGGTCAATGTGATCATTGTAGGGAAAGCGATCGCACTTTATGGGTGATAATTTTAGGGAAAGCGATCGCATTCTTAAAAAAAGAGCGATCGCGCTTAGGCAAAGATTTCTGGTAAACTGTAGCGCATATATAAATCAAACAGCCTACACTTGTGGAAATAATTCCAAACAAAGCCTTAGTAGTTCGTGGCGGTCGTAATCGCCCAGAAGATATTCAACGAGCCACAGGAACCCACCCTAGCGGTATTACGGGAATTTCTGTAGAATGTGCAGTAGGATTGTCAGTAGCAGAATTAACATTAGCAATCCCTCATGGACAAGTTGGTGTTACCACAGTAGGTGAAGTTCGCTCTTGTGGTGGAGATGTCATCCGTACTTCTGGCAGAAGCCCAAATCATGCAACATTAACTGGCTTAATACCAGAAAAAGCAAGTTTTCTGCTGACACCAACAATTCCTAACCCATCACAACCATCATCCTAAATCGAGTAAAAACATGAGTTATCCCAGAATCTTTGCAGACTTTCATAATGCTGATGAACAGAGTCGCCTTCGCCTAAATTGTGTTGGTACAATTGAAGATTTGAGTCGCCAAAATATTAAGTTACAAAATGGTAAATTGCTCACCCTCTATAGCGAAGAATTAGAAGTTGATGGCGTGGTGCAATATTCTGAAGAGGAAAGTCTTTGGGTTGCAGCAATTGATTGGAAACTTCTAAGACAGGTAGAGGATATGCTTGTTCAAGCAACAGTCTAGTGCGATCGCAACTTAAGAAACCGGGTTTCTCAGATAACTCAAGCATCACCGCCGAGATTTTATTCAGAAACCCGGTTTATCACCCCCATGCGATCGCATTCTTAAAATAAAGAGCGATAGCACTTTATTTATGAGCGATAATTTTAGGGAGAGCGATCGCACTATTAAAAAACAGTGTTCGCATTTTCTGATAATAATTAGGAAAAGTGAACCCGAAACCGGGTTTCTCAGAAAGATGAGCGGATCTCAACCGAGATTGTTGTTAAGAAACCCGGTTTCTCAGCTTTGTTTGGAAAAACTCGTTATAATCTAAGCTATCAATCCTCCTGAGATGTGGCGATGACCATCAAAGAACTCCTCCTCCAAGAAATCGATAGCACCCCTGACGAACTGCTCACCGATCTTCTCAGTTTGGTGCGATCGCCTAAAATATAAACAGCTAACACCCATTATGAGCAACCCATAAACAACAACCCCCGCACAGCTTATGACCCTAAAAGAACAACTTCTACAAGCAATTGAAACTTTGCCGAGCGATCACCTTGCCGAAGTCCTCACTTTTGTTAACTCTCTTCCGGGCAAACCTCGTAACACATCCGCTAGATCCTTTCTCGCTCATCTCAAGACAATCGGCACTTGGTCAGGGGACGATTTCCAAGAATGTTTAGAAGCCGTCCAATACTCACGAGGCGAAATACAATTTGACCACAACCCGAATCCTTTCGAGTAATGTTTCTGCTCGACACAAATCACTGTAGTTACGCTATACTCGGCAACACTCAAGTGCTTGATCGCCTTGCCAATCTTGCGGATGAGTCAATCGCAACTTGCACAATTGTCAAGGGTGAATTGATTGACATGGCGGCTCGATCTCAACAACGACAGGCTAATCTTGCCCTAGTTCAACGTTTCTTGATTGGACTATACATCTACCCCATCGACGAAACCACCGCCGAAATTTACGGCAACCTCAAAGCAGCAGTCTTTGATCGCTATGCCCCACAAGAGCGATCCCAACGCCGTAGAACCAACATAACTCAATTAGGCATCGGTGAAAATGATTTGTGGATTGTCGCTGTTACACTTCAACATCAACTTACTCTAGTAACAACTGATAAAGACTTTCAGCGTATCCAAGCAGTACAGCCATTCGACTTGGAATCTTGGATCTGAACATCGCCCCTATGAATATACGGTTTTTTCACTGTAGTGTATTAAAGCGATCACAGTCTTAAAAAAAGAGCGATCGCACTTTATGGGTGATAATTTTAGGGAAAGCGATCGCGTTTCTTATGAACAAATTTTAATTTTTAAAACTTACGGAAAATAACGATAAAATTCTCGACGATGTAGAACCCGCATCACTTCTATAACATCACCATTAACCTCTATTCCAATACGGTAATCGCCGATACGGATACGATAGCGACAACTGTAACCTTTCATGGCTTTAATGTCAGAAATTTCCTCCAAAGTGTTGATAGCTGCTAGAGTTGTAAACGCAACTTCATAGATGCGTTGGTATGATGTCGAACTCTTAAGTTGCTTCAAGTCTTTTAGAAAAGCCTGACGGTATTGAACTTCCAAAATCATTACTCCTCAAGATAAGCCAAAGCCATCGCTCGATCAAGCAAGGGAGTATTAACAGCTTCATTCATCGCTTTATTCAAACAATAGTCTTCTACCGCTTCCCGAAGTTCCTCCAAGGAAGATTCTTCATCAGGCAAAAGTTGTCGCCATAGAGCAATAGGAATTACCACGGCGATCACCTCTCCATCTTGGCTTGTCAGATATTCAATGTTTAGCATTGTTTCCATTTTAAACTTCAGAAACTATTAGTCATTCTATCTGATCTGCAAATGATACGGCAAGAAGATCTTACGTTCGACCTCTATTAATAGAGTTTGGAAGGGTTGAGGTAATTCAGTCGTGGTAATTTGTGTCATTTTTTTAAGGGTTCATAATCAGATCTATTTCTATTCTATCAATGTGATGATTTTAGGGAAAGCGATGCCGACAGGCGGTGGCTAGGTGATCGCATTCTTAAAAAAAGAGCGATCGCCCTTTCTGCATGATAATTTCTGGGAGTGCGATGCCGACAGGCGGCGGCTACGCCATCGCACTATTAAAAAATAGTGTTCCCATTTTCTGATAATAATTAGGAAAAGTGAACCCGAAACCGGGTTTCTCAGAAAGATGAGCGGATCTCGACCGAGATTGTTGTTAAGAAACCCGGTTTCTCAGAAAGTTGTATCAATTACGCATCGTAAAGCAACGGTCATCT
>NZ_LN889791.1 GCF_900009145.1 Planktothrix tepida PCC 9214 | reverse complement strand
TCCCCGCTCTGAAGAGACGGGGATTCTTAAGAGATTTTCACTCTTAAAGGCTGAGTCAAACAACCCCTACCCACTCCGGCAAAACCATTGTGGCTACTTTTCTTTCCGATATTGGCAGCGCCATTACAATCAGCATTAATCAAATGTCCTTGTTGAGAACAATACAATCCACGTTTAACCCGTTTTCCAGAAAATTGATATTTTTGGGACGGGTCAGGATTGTAGACGGGAATATGATCACCATCCAAGAAACTTGCCTTACTGGTGTAAGATTCTTCCTGTTCCTGATATTTCAATCCATATCGTTCACACAAGTTTTTGAGTTTTTGTCTCAAACTCCAATAGGGAATTTGAACAAAATTCTGATTGTTTTTAGCTCCGATATTGATTTCTTGTTTGATACCGGGATTAACGCCAATAATCACCGTTCCAATCTGGTGTTTGATACACCAATCAATAATATATCGAGCCGATTTATTCAGATAATCTCTAACAAAATTGTTGCGGTTAAGCGTCAATCTAGCTTGACGTTTTGTGGTTCCCTTGATTTTTTGCAGATCTTTGATACTCTGCAATCTTGCATTTTCCTTGTTAAACCATTGGTTAACTGCTTTAAGTGGTTTACCATCCAAAAGAAAGGATGCCCCAACGGTACTGACACAAGTAGCAAGATTATCAAGTCCCAAGTCAATGGCAATAGCGTGATCAGGATTAATATCTTGAGGTTCGGGTTCTGCTTCTACAACGTATTCAATTTCAAAGAACCGAGCATTGTATTTGGGTAGAATTCGCACCTCTTTCAATATCTTCCCATTTAACCGTTCAGGAAATGGAAGACGGATAGAACCGAATTCCTTTCTGAATGCGTTAGACATAGGGACTTCAAACCCTCCGTTTTTTACCTTGATGCGTGGCATAATCAACGGAAAGTAACCTTCTTTTGGAAGGTATTTGGGCAAACGAATTTGCTCAAATCGATACAATCCTTGTTTTGCTGCTTTAATCAAGTTAAAAACAGAACGGAACGACCGAGCTACCACTTTCAGTGTTTGCTGTGCAATATCGGTATTGAGAAGTTTGTAATTCTCGTTATCCTTGCATTGATGGTAGTTCGATTCATATCTCAAGTATCTTTGTTCAGAAAAATAGAACTGTCTAACCGAGTAAAGCCCTACATTGTAAAGGTTTTTACTCAATCTACACAGTTCTCTCAAGGCAAGGAACTCTTGCTTACTGAGGTCACGAATTTGACATTTTTGAGTCAGATACATCAATTAGTCCTCTGCCTACAGCTATTATATAGCGAAAGTAGATTTTGGTGTTGACAATCTAATAACTAGGCGGCTAAAGCCGCTAATCGGTTTTCCTCCTGGCTCTGAAGAGACAAGGTTTCCAACCTCTAGGAGGTCTTGATGACACCGAGCATCGCGCTGCATCAATGAACCGGGATCAACTGATAGTGCGATGGGTGTCATAATTTTGTTATCAAGGTTTTTTTTAAATTAATCAACAGCAGTTAAAGCTGGAGTTGTTAAAGGTTCCAGTTTAACTGTACGCTTACTGGTAAAAGTTCTCGGTTGTGTTAAAGGTTGAGCATTGAGTGTTAAAGGTTTGCCATCATAGTAAATAGACTCTTGATCAATCTGGAGTCGCTCACAAGGAATATTATCCGCAATAATAGCACTGGCCATACTCCCAGTATGAATTTCTAGGGTCGCTTGGGGAATCGCCTCAAACACTAAACGTTGTCCTGGGAATACTACCCGCTCAAAGTACCAGTTCGGAACGTTAGTAATGCGAGCGATCTGAATATGGCTGGTAGCATTAACATAGCAGCACAAAATTCGACCAGAACTATTCGACGGTAGGGGATCAAGAATTTGAGCCATATCTGAATCAAGGGGCTTTGAGCTAAACATTTTATGGATTACTTGTCACGTTAACATTTGCTGATCCCCGTTGGTTGTAACTGCGACTACCAATCAGCTATTGTACTCACCATTTTTTGGGCAAACTTCTCAACCCATTCAAAGGTTTCACCTGATTTTAAAGAAATTCTTTCAAAATTAAAATTCTGAAAAAAGTTGAGCTTCAGGGGATGGGGATCGATTAATCCCTGTCCCCTGTGCTTATCCAAACTTCATCATTTTCTCAGATTGGCAACCCTAAACGCACCAAAATTCGTTAGTGCGTAGCACTAGGGAACAGGGCCAGGGAATAGGGAATAGTAAGAAATGAAAGGATTTCGGAATTTAGAATTGTCCTAACTGTAATGCGTAGCGCTATAGTGTTAAGGAATGTTAAATGAAGTCGATATAACTTCACTGATTTTAGCCTTAGTTCCGCCTGACCCACAGCAGCCCTATGGAAGATAAGATCCTTTACGTCCGTCTCCCCTGTAACCCCATTTTCCCAATTGGGGTGGTTTATCTGTCTGATCACGTTCACAAGCTGTTTCCCACCGTTCAACAACGCATTTTTGATTTAGGGGCTGTTCCTCCTTTGGATTATGCTGCTGCATTGGATGCTTGTGTCGATGAGTTTCAACCAACATTATTAGTGTTTTCTTGGCGAGATATTCAAATTTACGCGCCTGTGGGCGGACGGGGTGGAAATCCTCTGCAAAATGCCTTTGAATTTTATTATGCTAAAAACCCTTTAATTAAATTACGGGGAGCGTTGGGCGGCTTAAAGTTAGCGTCGTCCTATTATACCGAACTGTGGCGCAATTTAGGATTAATTAAACGCGGATTATCTCGTTCTCAAAAATATAACCCTCAAGCGCGGGTTGTTGTTGGGGGCGGGGCTGTCAGTGTTTTTTATGAACAGTTGGGAACAAGTTTACCGAAAGGAAGTATTGTTTCTGTTGGGGAAGGGGAAAGTTTATTAGAAAAGTTATTAAGAGGGGAGGATTTAGCCGAGGAACGTTGTTATATTGTGGGAGAAACAACACCGCGAGATCGCTTAATTCATGAACAACCCATGAATTTTGAAAAAACAGCTTGCAATTACGATTATATTGAAACAATTTGGCCGGAATTTCAATATTATTTTCAAGACCAAGACTTTTATATTGGCGTACAAACAAAGCGGGGTTGTCCCCATAACTGTTGTTATTGTATTTACACGGTCATTGAAGGAAAACAAGTTAGAATTAATCCGGCTGATGAAGTTGTAGCGGAAATGCAGCAACTTTATAACCGGGGAATTAGAAATTTTTGGTTTACCGATGCTCAATTTATTCCCGCCCGTCGATTTATTGATGATGCGGTAGAATTATTACAGAAAATTCTTGATGCCGGGATGAGCGATATTCACTGGGCGGCTTATATTCGGGCGGATAATTTAACCCCTGAATTATGTCAATTAATGGCAAAAACGGGGATGAATTATTTTGAAATTGGCATTACTAGCGGTTCCCAGGAATTAGTTAGAAAAATGCGGATGGGATATAACCTACGAGTGGTTTTAGAAAATTGTCAAGATTTAAAAGCAGCCGGGTTTAATGATTTGGTTTCGGTAAATTATTCCTTTAATGTCATTGATGAAACCTTTGATACCATTCGTCAAACTATCTCTTATCATCGGGAATTAGAAGCGATTTTTGGGGCGGATAAAGTGGAACCTGCGATTTTCTTTATTGGGTTACAACCCCACACCCATTTAGAGGAATATGCCTTCAAAAAGGATATGTTAAAACCAGGGTATAATCCCATGAGTTTAATGCCTTGGACAGCCAGAAAATTACTCTGGAACCCAGAACCATTGGGATCATTTTTTGGGGAAATCTGTTTAGAAGCCTGGAACCGCAACCCCAATGATTTTGGACGCACGGTAATGGATATTTTAGAAGAACGTTTAGGACGAGCCCCCTTAGAAGAAGCGTTAAGCGCGCCGATTTCTGGGGAAAAACAGTTGGCTACTATTCGTTAATTCCGTTTCATCGGTGGGGTGTATCAGTGCGGTGCACGCATCCCACACGAAGCTATTATTAATATTATAAAGACTATAATAAAATTTTCTCGTTAAAGCCTAGCCATGATTGATATTAACTGGGATACCTTCTGTTCTGAACTATCAGGGATTGAAATTATTCGGGATCAAACCCAAGTGATGAAACTGTCTCAAGACTATTACCATTTCAGTCCGATTTTGCAACCGTTACTTAAGGATAAAACCGGAGATGTTGTGGTGCGTCCCACAACGGAAGCTGAAGTTTTACAAGTGGCTAAAGTTTGTGTGAAATATAAAGTTCCGCTTACAGTTCGGGGTGCGGGAACCGGAAATTATGGACAGTGTATTCCCTTAGAAGGGGGAGTAATTTTAGATATTTCTAAATTGAATACTATTAAATGGATAAAACCGGGTTTAGCTTGTGTAGAACCGGGGGTAAAATTAGCAGCATTTGATAAACAAGCGCGGGAAATGGGATGGGAATTACGCATGGTTCCTTCCACCTATCGGACTGCAACAATTGGAGGATTTATTGAGGGGGGAAGTGGGGGAATTGGTTCCATTACTTATGGACAATTACGAGATCGCGGTAACTTACAAGCTGCGCGAGTTGTGACACTGGAAGATGAACCAAATATCATTGAATTAAGAGGGGATGATGTGCAGAAAGTCAATCATGCTTATGGTACAAATGGAATTATTACTGAGTTAGAAATTCCCTTAGCTCCTGCCTATCCTTGGTCAGAAATTATTGTTACCTTTGATGATTTTATGACCTCGGCTCGATTTGGTCAAGCCTTAGCGTTATCCGATGGGGTTATTAAAAAATTAATCTCTGTTTGTGCATCTCCCATCCCCTCCTATTTTACTGCATTTAAAGATATAATTCCAGCCGGAAAACACGCAGCATTGTTAATGATTTCGGAAACCAGTTTAGAACCTTTTCAAGAATTAGTGAAGGAATATCAGGGAGAAATTTGTTATCAAAAATCCTCCCAGGAAGCCGGGAAAGGAACAACAATTATGGAATATACTTGGAACCATACGACGTTACACGCTCGGAGTGTAGATCCGTCTATTACTTATTTACAAACTTTATTACCTGCGGATCGAAAATTAGAATTATTGGAACATCTTTATGATCATTTTGGGGATGAAGTCATGCAACATTTAGAGTTTTTAAGATTGCATGGAGAAATGCACCCCGCCTCTTTACAGTTAGTTCGATTTACCACAGAAGAACGGTTAAATGAAATTATTCGTTATCATGAAGAACGAGGTGCTGTTATTTTCAATCCCCATACTTATATTTTAGAGGATGGAGGGATGAAAATGATTAATTTAGAACAGTTACAATTTAAGCAACAAGTAGACCCTTATGGATTATTAAATCCGGGAAAAATGAAAGCTTGGTTAGAACGCGAAAAATATCTTTAATCCTATTTAATAGGATTATAATCTTAATTTAGTCATCATTAATCATTAAATCCATAGCTTGATTTAATATCCCTCTTCTGTCACTCTCCGAAATCAACAAGTAATAAAAAGTAGAGTTATCCATTGGGAAAATAAGATT
>NZ_LN889790.1 GCF_900009145.1 Planktothrix tepida PCC 9214 | reverse complement strand
GGAATAACAATGGTAAAATCGATCATTGTTCGTAAGTCTTCTTTAGAATGAGTTGATCCTATTTTATAACTAGAAAAATTAATAAGTTTAGGTTAATCCCGTTGTTTCCACTGCCATAAATAAAAAGGACTGATCACACTACTTCTTAAAAACTCCATTTCACAAGCTGCGACCACATCGGTTTTTAATGCTTTTCGATGTTTTAAATAGTAAGCGATCGCTTTTCTAATATCATTCACTAACCCCAAGGGAAATAACAAAGGCCGTTGCCAAGGTTTTAACCGTAACATCCGAATATAATGTCGTGCTAACCCGGTACTTCGCATTAAATATAATAAATAATCTCGCTCTAACCGTTGTTTAGGGATTTGATGATAAAGGTGCATTTCTGAATTATACCAAATTTCCCACCCGGCATTTTGAATATACATCACTACTTCCAAATCTTCACTATTGAGAATAGATTCAGAAGAACGTCCAGTTAAAAACGGTTTTTCGGGTACATTTTCTAACCAAGCTTGACGACGTACCACTAAGCCCGCCGAAGGCGGTAACATTTTCATTTGAGGTTGATATATATGGGGTTTTTCACCTCGCTCTGTAATGGCAAAAAAACTAGAAATTCGGCTAAAATTCGCAGGAGGTTCGACTTCATAAACACCATGAATTTGGCTACCAAATGCTCCCGCTTTGGGGTGGGCTTCACTAAATTTATAAGCTTTTTCAACCCAATCTAGAGCCGGAATGGTATCATCATCTAAAAATCCGATCCAAGTTGATTTTGATTGGTGAATAGCTTTTTTTCGAGCAAATGCTGCCCCTTTTTGGGTTTCTAAATAATACCTTAAAGGAACAGTTCTCAGCCATCCTTTTTGATAAATTTTAATCAAGTCTGCTGTATTATCGGTGCTATTATTATCAATAATTATAATTTCCCAGTTGATGTGTTCTGTTCCAGTTTGTGATCGCAACTTCTCTAAAACCGCAGGTAAGCGGGTCGCCCCATTATAGGTGGGAATAGCAACAGTGATATCAACCATAGAATTGCTCTGGATTAAGGTTGTTGCTTTTTAGTATAACCTATATTTCAGGCTGAGTTTGTTCCCCATCAATCACTTCACCCACTAAAGCAATCTAATTTTCACAACTACTCTATTAAGCTAGGGTAGCAATTAGACGCAATTAAAGTGAATCTATTTTCTGTATTATCCCAACGAACCGTATCCACTTTTTTGAGTCCTTGTTTCGCTTCAATTTGAAACTCAATCTCAAATTCCTCTAGGGTTTCGGAAGAACATAAAAATCCGATGATTTCTTCCTCTAACAATTCAAACCGAAAACAAATAGGAATAGATAATGTATTTTGAAACCGTAGATCTTTATATCCATAAACCACTGTTGCATCTGAACCTAAAGGTGCAAATCGGCTTTCTTCAGTATAAATATCTTGGGAATGGGGGTTTCTTTCTAAGGGTATCAAACCTGCTTTTAAGATTAAATAATAAATCAATCCAGAGAGTTGACACAAACCCCCACCAATATTATATTTTAGTTCATTATTAACAATTGATCGTCCCTCTCGATAGCCATTCTTAGTATGAGGTTCTCCGACTAAATGCCAAAAAGAAAATATTTTTCCCGGTTGAATTAAACGATTTTCAATTTGAGTGATCGCTGTGGCTAAATTATGTTTTTTATTTTCAAAATGGCTCGTTTTTTTTACGGCTTGACTAATTTTAATTTGTTCTTTAAAATCTTGCTGTTCTTCAAGGGTTAGAATTTGTCGTTGAACAAACTTACTTTTTTGTCCTGATAACTGATCTATGATTTCTCTTTGTATAGATTTTAAATATCGTCTAAAATCCGAAGAAAATAATATTTTTAAATTAAAATTCGATGAGACTAATCGCGAAGTTCTTTTCATGTTCTGATTTACTTTATCATTTTAATTCATCAAGAGTTTTTATAGGCTATTTAACAGCTTTTTCTTGATGGCTTAATAGGGTAGTATGAGGTGATAATGGCTTTTCTTATCCTAATTTATTCAGGTATAATTAATGGTTTTTAGCAAAACTGAGGGCAGTTTGTGGAAGTTTATCAATTAATAAAGCTCATACTTTAATAACGTGCAGGGTAAGGAACCATTATAAACCGCAATTCTCCGAGAAGTTCTTAAACCGACTTGTTTTCCTAATGTTTTGTTTCCGGTCAGAATATAAGCTGTCCAACCTTTAAAGCGTTGTTTAAACGTATCCCCTAACTGTTTATATAAACCAGCTAATTCTTCCACTTCTCCCAAACGTTCTCCGTAGGGAGGGTTACAAATAATCACACCCTGATCCGCCGGAGGCTCTATCTGAGATAATTCGAGTTGTTGTAAGCGAATTTGGTCTGCAACGCCACAACGTTGAGCATTCTCAAAGGCTTGATTAAGAATATCCCCATCTTGATCTGAACCCATGATTGGGGCGGGTAAAATGGTTAATTGTGCCTCTAATGCTTCATGTTTTAAAGATTCCCATAATTTAGCATCAAAATCTTTCCATTTCATAAACCCAAAGGTTTCTCGGAATAACCCTGGTGCAATATTTAAGGCTTTTAAACTGGCTTCTATGGGTAAGGTTCCTGACCCACATAACGGGTCTAAAAACGGTAAATCAGGATGCCATTCTGCCATTTCTAATAACGCAGATGCTAAACTTTCTTTTAAAGGGGCAAGTCCAACGGCGGGACGATACCCCCGTCGATGTAAACTGGTTCCAGAACTATCTAAACTTAAAATTCCGTGATTTTCATGGAGATGAAGATTAATCCATAAATCAGGATTATTAATATTAATATCAGAACGTTCCCCAAATTCTGAACGCTGTTGATCAATAATTGCGTTTTTAACCTGAAGGGCAGTAAAGTGGGTATGGTTTAAAGCTTCATTTTTGCCTGTACAATTAACGGCAAAGGTATTGAGCGGGGATAAATACTCAGTCCAATTAATATTTTGAACTTCCTGATACAATTGCTGGGCATTGGCACAGGGAAACTCAGCAATCGGGACTAAAACCCGAAATAGGGTTCTTCCCCATAGATTCACTCGATAAAGAAGCTTGCGAGAACCTGTGAAATGAACTCCTGTAAATTCAGGACGAACATTTTCAGCACCTAAACGTTCTAACTCTTGAGCAGCAATAACTTCTAAACCCTTGGCAACCGTTGCAAAATACTGGGTCATTCAGGAGACAATTTTGGCTTTTACTGTGTAACAATCCCAGAATCAAATTAAGCTTGATCCGGGTTGCTTCCTAATATTTTAGGGTTTTGACTTTATAGCAAAATCCCCATATGTCCCCAGCCGATAGACCAGGGAGAAATAACTGTCATAAACCGAAAGCAATTCTTCAAAATTAAAATTTTTTGAAGAACGTATGTTTCCTTCTGATCAGAAAGGACACCGGCGACTGGCCGTGTTTCGTCTCGGTGTCCTTAGCTGGTTCGCTCCTCACACGCTTGTTACTCTACCCAAACCCGGTTCCATTTGTCAACACCTAAAGTATTTTTTTTCCTGATGAAAGGTTTTTTGCTTAGACCCGCTTGATTTCTGGCGGATGAGTCTTGTTGCCCAACCCCTCAACTCAACGGTTTGTAGATTAACTGTATAAAATTCCACAAAAACTTCTAGGATAAGTTGAGACAATCTTAAGTTAAGTGAGTAATCGATAATTCAGTGATTGATATTCTCTGGCTGCTGGTCTGTTCGGGCTTAGTCTTTTTGATGCAGCCCGGATTTATGTGTTTAGAGTCGGGTTTAACCCGCTCCAAGAATAGTATTAACGTTGCAGTCAAAAATTTTGCCGACTTTGGGATTTCCGTAGCCCTATTTTGGGCCTTTGGCTATGCCCTAATGTTTAGCAAGACACCGACAGGAGGAATTGACCCAGGATCTTTCTTTTTTGATACCACATCTTCTCCAGGGGCAGCTGCTTTTTTTCTGTTTGAAACTATGTTTTGCAGTACCGCCACAACCATCGTTTCAGGGGCATCGGCGGAACGCATGAAATTTGGGTCTTATCTCTTAGTTGCTGCTTTAACTTCTGGAATTATTTACCCCATTTTTGGTCATTGGGCGTGGAATGGCCTTGAACTCAACCATTTCAGGGGATGGTTAGGAGAAATTGGATTTGTAGATTTTGCTGGGTCTACCGTTGTTCATAGTATTGGAGGATGGGTTTCTCTAGCCGTTGTGTTAATTATTGGGCCACGAATCGGACGTTTTTCCCTCGATAAACCACCCGAACCAATGCGCGGCTCAAACCTTCAATTGTCTGTATTAGGGACAATGTTGCTGTGGTTAGGATGGTTAGGATTTAACGGGGGAAGTTATCTACATTTAGATATTCGCGTCGCCTCGATTATTGTCAATACGGTTCTAGCTGGAACATCGGGAATGTTAATCGGGGCTATGTTAGGTTGGTTACTGCATCGCCGACCGGAAGTAGAACTGATTATTAATGGTTCCTTGGCGGGTTTAGTGGCGATTACGGCTTCTTCCCATGTGGTTTCGACCCCCATGGCTCCCATTATTGGGGGAATTGGAGCCGGAGTCATGGTGTTAGTCTCCCTGACCCTACAACGATGGCATATTGATGATGCTGTAGATGCCATTGCAGTTCATGCGGGCGGTGGTGTTTGGGGAACTTTAGCGGTAGGTCTTTTTGGTAATCTTCAGCTATTGAATACAGGCTTATCTCGTAGCGAACAGTTGCTGGTTCAAGCTTTAGGGATTGGGGTATCTTTTCTCTGGGGATTTGGCTTAACCTGGCTGGTTTTATACACCATTAATCGTTATTTTCCCTTGCGAGTCTCGATTGAAGCAGAAACAACCGGATTAAATATTTCTGAACATGGAGCTAAAACCGAAGTTTATGACTTATTTGAAGTCATGGAATATCAAGCTCGTACCCAGGACTTTAGGCGACGGGTTCCTGAAAATCAATTTACAGAAGTGGGTCAAATTGGCTTTCGATATAACCAAGTGATGCAAGCCTTAGAAGATGCCTTAACCCAAACCGAAGCTATTATTCAAAATGCAACGGATGCCATGATTACCTTTTCCAACCCAACGGGAAAGATTTTAAGAGCTAATCCCAGTGCAGAAGAAATATTTGGATATCCGGCTACAGAATTAATTGGAATGTCAATTTTACATCTGTTTGATTGGCCTACTTCCGAACTTCATGAACAGCAAACCTTATTAGAAAGATGGTTATTACAAGGCCGTCAAGCCGTTGTCGGTCGTCGAGCGAATGGATCTTGTTTTCCCCTAGAAGCCACAATTAATGAAGCCAAATTTGGCTATCAATCCTTTTTTATGGGAACCTTTCGGGATTTATCCGCCCATAAACGGGCTGAAGAAGCCTTACAACAAGCTGAAGAACGATTGAAAACTTCTCTGGAGTTAAAACGAAAAAATGATCAACTCAAAAATACGCTTAGAGAACTCAAACAAACTCAAATTCAATTGATTCAAGGTGAAAAGATGTCCAGTTTGGGTCAACTGGTGGCAGGGATTGCCCATGAAATTAATAATCCTGTTAATTTTGTCTATGGTAATTTAATTCATGCCACTAACTATACCCGTGATGTCCTGAATTTACTGGAAATTTACCAACAAGAATACACCCATCCCAGTCCGAAAATTCAGCAAGAAATTGAATCGATTGATTTAGAATTTCTCAAAGAAGATTTTCCTAAAATTGTAGAATCAATGCAAGTCGGAGCCGACCGCATTCGGGACATTGTTCGCTCATTGCGAACCTTTTCCCGTCATGATGAAGCGGAACTCAAACCCGTTAATATTCATGATGGATTAGACAGTACCTTGATGATTTTGAAAAGTAAACTTAAACCCCAAGGAAAATTAACCGGAATTGAAATCATTAAGGACTATGGAAATATTCCTTTAGTTGAATGTTATCCAGGGCCATTAAATCAGGTGTTTATGAATCTGATCAATAATGCCATTGATGCCCTGCACGATTCAATGATGCAGGATAAATTTTCTTTGCTATCCTGCGATAAATCCTTAATTCAGCCTCAAATTGTGATTCGTACTCTATCGGTACACCATCAACGAATTTTGATAGAAATTTCTGATAATGGTTTGGGGATTCCTAAAGAAATTCGTTCTAAGCTATTTGATCCTTTTTTTACGACCAAACCGGTTGGGAAAGGAACAGGTTTAGGCTTGTCCATTAGCTATCAAATTATTGTGGAACGCCATAAAGGCCAAATTTGGTGCGAGTCTGAATTGGGAGAATACACTAAATTTTTGATGGAAATTCCAGTCAAACAACTTTTAGAACCTGTGGTTTACCCAGAAAGCGAACATTCTATCACCCCATCCCCCCAGGCTTCGATCAGCAATT
>NZ_LN889789.1 GCF_900009145.1 Planktothrix tepida PCC 9214 | reverse complement strand
TGAATTCGCGCTCCTTCCCGTGCTGTTAAATTCCGGTGTTGGAAGGGATGAAGAAAATTAGCATAAAATGAGGCAGTGATGGTATGGGATGGTTTATGGGGGTACAAACGGCGATTATTTTGATCGTAAGTTTGACCAGATAATTCTCCATTCCCGCTTCGATGTCTTGCCCCATATTCTTTGGATACATTAGCACTTGATTCCCCCCATTTAATCTGTTTAAAGCGTTCTACAAGTCTTTGAGAATGATCCATTGCAACATGATTATAGATTGTTTGGCTCCCCTTTCTGAGCCAGTCTTGATAAGGATTTTGAGATGCTAAACTATAAGGCAATTCCTCTTGACCTTCACGGGCATTCAAAGGTGGTAAATCTGATATAGCATCCCATAGAGTTAAAGCGGGGAATAACTGCTGATCCGGTAATATAGATAATTGTAAATGATTAGAATTAGAGTCATTTATAGAATGGGACTTGGGTGGAAAACCCATTACTTTTCCCCTATTATTTCCTACAATAAAAACACGCTCTCTGATTTGAGGTACACCATATTCAGCAGCATTTAATAACCAAATTTCAACAAAATATCCTAATTCTTCAAAGGTCTTTTTAATCAGATCTATGACCTTTATTCCTTCACCATTTTTGCGAGAGAGCAAACCTTTAACATTTTCCATGATAAAAGCTTTAGGTTGCAGAAAACTAATCCATTGAGTAAAGTTAATAAATAGGCTATTTCTAGGATCTTGAGGATCTTTGTGGGCTGGCCCTGCAATACTAAAACCTTGGCAGGGAGGGCCACCAATAATAATATCTGGTTTAAAGGTGCAAATGTCTTTAACGTGGCTTTCCGTATTAAAATGACAAATATCACATTTTTAATTGTAATAATACTTATTAATTCCAAATAAATTCTAATGAAAAACCCCACCTGATTCTTCAGGCGGGGTCTTTGATTAACGATCTACACTGTCATCAGACATCAGGATTAAACCTTAGTCTAAATTAGGCATAGAAAGTACAGCTTCTGATTTCCGGTCAATACCTTTCTCAAAACCAGCCACCGCAGCACGAGCGCGACCTGCGTGCCATAAGTGACCAATTAAGAAGAAGAAGCCCATAATGAAGTGGAAACCAGCCAACCAAGCGCGGGGGTTAACATAGTTAAACCCTTGAGCTTCAGTAATGATCCCGCCCACGGAGTTAATAGAACCGTTAGGAGCATGAGTCATGTACTCAGAAGCGCGGCGAATTTGCCAAGGTTGGATATCGTTTCTCAGCTTATTCAGGTCAAGACCGTTGGGGCCACGCAGAGGCTCTAACCAAGGGCCACGGAAATCCCAGAAGCGCATGGTTTCACCACCGAAGATGATTTCACCTGTCGGAGAACGCATCAGGTATTTACCTAGACCTGTAGGGCCTTGAGCAGAACCGATATTGGCACCGAGTTTTTGGTCACGGACTAAGAACACAAAGGACTGAGCTTGAGAAGATTCAGCGTTTGTGGGGCCGTAGAACTCGCTAGGATAAGCGGTGTTATTGAACCAAACATAAGAAGCGGCGATAAAGCCCATCAGGGACAGAGCGCCTAAGCTGTAGGACAGATAAGCTTCTCCAGACCAAATGAAAGCGCGACGTGCCCAGCCAAAGGGTTTGGTGAGGATGTGCCAGATTCCGCCAGAAATGCAGATCAGACCAATCCAAATATGACCACCGATGATGTCTTCCATGTTGTCAACACCGATGATCCAGCCTTCTCCACCGAAGGGAGCTTTGGTCAGATAGCCAAAGATCGCCCCTGGGTTGAGGGTTGGATTAGTAATGATGCGAACATCACCACCACCGGGTGCCCAAGTGTCATAAACACCGCCAAAGAACATGGCTTTGAACACCAACAGGAAAGCACCCAGACCTAACAGAATCAGGTGATACCCGATAATATTGGTCATTTGGTTTTTGTCTTTCCAGTCGTAGCCAAAGAAAGAAGAATATTCTTCTAAAACTTCAGGGCCACGAACGGCATGATAAATCCCGCCTAAACCGAGAACCGCTGAGGAAATTAAGTGCAGAACCCCAATCACAAAATAGGGGAAGGTATCAATGACTTCACCACCAGGGCCAACACCCCAACCGAGGGTTGCCATGTGGGGGATCAGAATCAAACCTTGTTCATACATGGGCTTTTCAGGAATGAAGTGAGCCACTTCAAACAGGGTCATTGCCCCAGCCCAGAATACGATCAAACCAGCGTGAGCAACGTGAGCGCCCAGCAACTTACCAGACAAATTAATCAGACGAGCGTTACCCGCCCACCAAGCAAATCCTGTGGAATCTTGGTCACGGCCGCTGACATAAGAAGTATTAGAGAGCGTTACCACGCGGTAATACCTCCTCCGGGAAAATAAAGTTTTCGTGGGGTTGATCCGCAGGAGCCATCCAAGCCCGCAGACCTTCATTTAACAGAATGTTCTTGGTATAGAACGTTTCAAACTCAGGATCTTCGGCTGCCCGTAATTCTTGGGAGACGAAATCATAAGCCCGCAGGTTGAGTGCTAAACCGACAATACCGATGGAACTCATCCACAGTCCCGTGACAGGCACGAACAACATGAAGAAGTGTAACCAACGTTTGTTGGAAAACGCAATCCCGAAGATTTGTGACCAGAAGCGGTTGGCGGTCACCATAGAATAGGTTTCTTCTGCTTGAGTCGGTTCAAAAGCCCGGAAGGTGTTGGCTTTGTCGCCATCTTCAAACAAGGTATTTTCCACCGTCGCTCCGTGAATGGCGCACAGCAGCGCACCACCGAGGATTCCCGCGACTCCCATCATGTGGAAGGGATTCAGTGTCCAGTTATGGAACCCTTGCAGGAATAGGATGAAGCGGAAGATTCCCGCCACCCCAAAGCTAGGGCCAAAGAACCAGCTAGACTGACCCAAGGGGTACATCAGGAACACACTGACGAATACCGCAATCGGCCCAGTGAAGGCGATGGCGTTGTAGGGACGAATGCCGACTAAACGGGCAATTTCTAACTGACGCAGACAAAAGCCGATCAGGGCGAAAGCACCGTGCAGAGCCACAAATGCCCACAGTCCACCCAGTTGACACCAACGAGTGAAGTCCCACTGAGCTTCTGGCCCCCACAGGAACAGCAAGGAATGTCCTAAGCTGTTGGCGGGGCTACTAACAGCGGCTGTTAAGAAGTTACAGCCTTCTAAATAAGAGCTTGCTAAACCGTGGGTGTACCAGGAAGTAACAAAGGTTGTTCCGGTTAACCAGCCACCAAGGGCTAGATAAGCACAAGGAAACAGTAGAACTCCTGACCAACCCACGAAGAC
>NZ_LN889788.1 GCF_900009145.1 Planktothrix tepida PCC 9214 | reverse complement strand
TTTTGATGGTCTAACGGTAGACTATGCAAAACTACGGAACGCTCAAGTTTTACTCCGAGGTCTGCGAGTTCTTTCAGATTTTGAATTAGAACTGCAAATGGCTCTCATCAATAAAACCCTGTCAACAGAAATTGAGACGGTGTTTTTGGCAACCTCAAAGGAATATAGTTTCTTGTCAAGTAGTGTTGTCAAAGAGATTGCCCGATTTGGGGGTTCTGTTGATCATCTTGTTCCTAATCACGTTGCTCAAGAAATCTATAAATGTTACGCCAGGAATCAACCCCAAGACTAGAACCTGAACAAAATGGACTCCGTGTAGAACCTGAAACTCCGGTGAGTAATTCCCCTGGAATTGATATCCAACGGGAACTTAACCGACTGGAGGAAATGATTCTCGATAGTCCCAGGATTCCATTAACTCGACGCACTTTAGTCGATGAAGAACAATTACTCGATCAATTAGATTTAATTCGATTGAATTTACCGAGTGCTTTTCAAGAGTCAGATATTATCGTCCGCCATAAGGATGAAATTCTTCAAGAAGCGGAAGAATATGCTCAGGAAATTATCGATGCGGCTGAACAAAGAGCGGCTCGAATATTGAATGAGATGGGTTTAATTCAACAAGCAAAAGCTGAAGCGGATCAATTGCGTCAACAAGTGCAACACGAATGTGAGACGCTTCAACAACAAACTTTGTCTGAAATTGAACAAATTCGCTATCGTCTTCAACAGGAATTAGAAGAAATGCGATCGCGGACTATGGCTGAATGTGAAGAAATTCAAAATGGTGCAGATGACTATGCAGATCACGTTTTAGGAAGTATCGAGCAACAGTTAAATGAAATGATGCGAGTGATTCGGAATGGTCGCCAACAAATCCAGGGAAATCACCCTACCCGATAACTTGATTAATCGGGGATGTTATCTGTCACGATATGATAATTAGGAGATAGCTTGGACGTTATTGACAGCGTTTTTTCGGCTATCTCCGATTTTAATTCGCCGATTTTATTAGGGATCAAAATTGCATTCAGTTATTTATAGCAGTCGCGCCTGGGGTGTTAAGACATAGACTGATGCAGCAAACCTAAGCATAGAAATCTTTTCCTACCTGTTCCCTGTTCCCTGTTCCCTGTTCCCTGCTATATGTTAAATAATATTCGGCTATTACTTCAAGCTTGCCAAAATCTAAATATTGATTATGAAATTCTCCATAGTCATGAGAATTTAATCAAAATTAAGCTCGATAAAAATTACTATTTCTGTAATTATAGTACACCTTTTGTTGATCAATCTGTTTTTAAAATTCTCAAGGATAAGGAATACACTTACTCGATTTTAAAGGAGAAAATTAACATCCCGAAAACAATAGGTTTTCTTTCCCCATTTTGTGATGAAAAATATCAAGAGTATTTACAATTTAAAACTATTCCTGATATTGCCCGTGAAATCGAGAGATTTTTTAAATTTCCAGTGATTGTTAAACGTAATTCTGGTTCCAGTGGACAGAATGTGTTTTTATGTCAAGATCTTGAAGAAATTGAAACAGCATTAACAACAATTTTTAATATTCATGATAAAAATTATGATTATGTTGCTATCGCTCAAGAATATATTTTAATTCAACGGGAATATCGAGCCGTTTTTTTAAATCAAAAATTAATCTTACTGTATGAAAAAGATATTAGTCAAGCGACATTTATAGGAAATTTAAGCCCTTTACATTGGGAAGGTGGAAAAGCTAAATATATCAATAATCCTCAAATTATATCAGATATAGAAAAGTTTTGTCAACCCATTTTTCAAGAATTAGCTTTAGATTATACGGGGTTAGATATTGCAGTAGATGAGCAGAATCAATATTGGTTTATTGAGGCTAATTCTCATCCTAATTATGATATTTTTACTAGAGATAATGGATCAGAACTCGCTGTCCAAGTCTTTGAAAAAATGCTCACCTTTCTGGCTTCTAAATCTAATCAAAATTCCTAGCCATATTTTTAGATTTTTTCCTTTCTCTGTTGCTTGTGTAAGTTAACTATCTGTCACAAACCTTAACAATTAACCTCGATTTCCAATTAGAACAGAATTGTATTTTCTGAATCTCTAGGTTAAAACTAACATACGATTCTATCCCTCGGATCAACAGCCCTCTAATTCTCCTAACATTGTTTTATATTACTTCAAATGGTTAACGAAAAATTCCGACGTCAACTACGCCAAGAAGCCAAACTTTGGCAGGAAGAACAACTCATTGATGATTCTCTATATCAACAGTTAGCAACACGCTATCAATTTGATCATCTTGAAACCGCAGCCAGTAGTCGGTTTGTGATGATTTTAATCGGTTTAGGGAGCATTCTATTAGGTTTAGGTGTAATTACCTTTGTGGCTGCGAATTGGCAGGACTGGTCAAAAGCCGTTAAAGTGATTCTGCTTCTGAGTTTATTTATTGGAGTCAATGCGGCTGGTTTCTATTTATGGAAACAGCCATCAGATTCTTTTCAAGTGGGAAGAAAACGACGGTTAGGAGAAGGATTATTACTTTTTGGCGCATTAATTTTAGGGGCAAATATTGCCTTAATGGGACAAATTTTTCATCAAAGTGGTTCTCCCTATGAACTCTTTCTGGTGTGGGGAATTGGGGTATTAGTCATGTCCTATAGTCTACAACTAACATCTTTAGGATTTTTAGGACTACTATTGTATGGAATTGGATATTGGACAGGAACCTCTAATTTATTCTCACAGCAAGAATTTTCTATTTTGCATTTAGTCTTAGAACATACCCCATTAATTGCCGGATTTCTGTTTATTTCCCTGGCTTATTGGTGTCAGTCTCGTGTCCTATTCGTGATGACATTACTGATTCTAATTCCGGCTTTACAGATTAGTATTATTCCCTTGTTTAATTCCGATTTACCCCAAGGGTTACTATTCGCTTTCTTATTCATCTTTACTCCCGCTTTACTGTGGGGTTATGATGATACTTTGTGGCCGAATGTTGACAGTAGATGCTTTCAACCTTTAGCGCGAACCCTATCCATTATTATGTTAGCCGTTTTATTTTTTAGTCTCTCGTTTAACGGGTTTTGGAATAACTTTCCTTCAACAGATTCTAACGATTTAATTCCGATTAGCAACTTTGTTTTAATTGATTTCGTCTTCTTTTTAGGCATTCTATTTTTAGAATGGTTCCAACTGGTTAAACCGACTGCTATTCATCCCAATAAATGGGGATTTGATTCGATTACCAGTGTAATTGTAGGATTTTTAGGGTTAACGGGATTAATCTGTTTCTGGCATTTACAAATCCATACCATGCCTGAAATCGCAACATTTTTGTTTAATGTACAAATGTTTTTATTAGCAACAGGATTAATTAGAATTGGACTCGCCCAAACTCAACGCTTTGCCTTTTGGGGGGGAATGATTTTATTAGTTTCTCAAATTATGAGTCGCACCTTTGAATACAATACCGAATTGATTCTAAAAGCCTTTGTGTTTACCTTATGTGGAGTCGGAGTGATTGTAGCAGGCTTATGGTTTGAACGCCATTTATTAGCTATTGCTAAAATACAAAATCGTTAACTGATCTAATTATTAGGAGTAAAACTCATGAATGATGCTAACTTGAATGAGACTCAATCTTCTGTTACTTTAACTCAGTTTCCTGTTGTTAAAAAACAAATTCCGGCTTGGAAATTTTGGACACCGTTATTATTTCAGTTAATTCTAATTTTAGCGGTTCCTTCTCAAGCCTTTTATACTCAGGTAACAGGAAAAACAGTCATCCTGCAAACGGCACCCGTTGACCCCTATGATTTCTTTCGAGGATATTATCAAACTCTGAGTTATGATATTTCTAATCTGAATACTCTCAAAGCACTTCCCGGTTGGAAAGAAATCGTTAAAGGTGAAGAATATTTACCCACTGGAACCCTAATTTATGTCACCTTAGAACAACCCAAAGATTCAACAAAATCTCAACATCCTTCAGCCTGGAAACCTGTAAAAGTCAGTGCAGAATATCCTCAGAATTTATCTAATAATCAGATTGTTTTACAAGGAAAATCAACAGGATGGAGTATTGAATATGGTTTAGAACGGTATTATATGCCAGAAAATCAACGAGAACAAATTAATAGTACCATTACAGAAGCACAAATGAAGGATCAACAATCTTTTGTGGTGGAAGTTAAAGTTAATGCTCAAGGAAAAGCAATTCCTGTTAGTTTGTGGGTGCGCGATCGTAATTACCAATTTTAAATTCCCAAAACCTAGTTTCTAGTTGTGATAGAATTTCCAAAAATATGTTACAATTAAGAAGCTGGGTTTTAATATTAATTTAAAACCTTAACTTTAATTTAAAATCAATTCAATTCAATTTATTTTTAACAATAAATAGATAAAAACATGAAAAAAATTAACCTTACTAATTTAGGACAAATTAAAAAAGCAGACATAGAATTTGGCGATTTAACTTTATTCATTGGCTCGCAAGCTACTGGAAAAAGTATTTTATTGCAATTAATAAAACTTTTACTTGATAGTGGAGATATTGTGCATACAATCAAAAAAAATGGCTATGACTGGGGAGGAAATATCAATAATTTAATCGAGTTTTATTTCGGAGATGGAATGCGAAATCTCTGGAGTAAAAACACAGAAATATATAGTAATAACAAAAGTATAGATTTAGACCAATTATTAAACGAAAATAGTCGCAAAAAAGAACAGCTTTTCTTTATGCCAGCCCAGCGTGTGCTAACTCTTGAAAATGGATGGCCTCGATTGTTTCGCAGTTTTAATGGAGCTCCCTATGTCGTTCGCAATTTTAGTGAGCATTTATTGCTACTCATGCAACAAGGTTTGGGTAATAAAGGTAGCCCAATCTTTCCCCAAAAAGGTCGCCTTAAACAGGAACTTCGTGATGCACTCGATCAGAGTATTTTTCACGGTGCTCAGGTAGAACTTAACACCACCGGAATGAGTAAAAGCATCCAAATTAATATGAATGGAAATCGCTTATCCTTCATGTCTTGGTCTGCTGGACAACGAGAATTTATGCCTTTACTTCTAGGTCTTTATTGGCTAATGCCGATATCAAAAGCATCTAAAAAGTCTGATATAGATTGGGTCGTAATTGAAGAACCCGAAATGGGATTGCATCCTCAAGCAATTTTATCAGTAATTTTGATGTGCTTGGAACTTTTGCATCGAGGATATCGCTTACTCATTTCAACTCATTCTCCTGTCCTTTTAGAAGCGGTTTGGGCTATTCGTTTCTTACGAGAACAGAATCCTGATATCGAATATCTTTATAAACTTTTTGCTCTGAAGCCCTCTGCCCCAACTACAAAATTATTTGAGACTATTCTCAATCATAAGACTTTTTTGACCTACTATTTTGACCAAAAAGAAGACGGCGTTTATGTCCGTAATATTTCATCTTTAGATCCATTTGATCCTGACCCTGTGATCGCCAACTGGGGGGGATTAACTAGCTTTAGTAGTCAGGCATCGGATGTTGTTTCCCAAGCGATTCAGGAGAAGGAATGAGTTTTCAGAAAGTGATCGAGAATACGCCTTTATTAAAGAATGCTTTTGAAAAGGGATTAAAAGCTCTAGGTTCAAATAGTAGCAAAGTAAAACCTCTTGATACCAGTAAATGTGAAGGGAGTGTTGATATTGATACAGCAGTTAAATCAATATATCCTAATGCTTCACGTTGGGACTATGCAGTTAGTTATGATGGTAAAACTTATTTTATCGAAGTACATAGTGCTAAAACAGATGAAGTAAACTGTTTTCAGAATAAGCTTCAATGGTTAAAAGATTTTCTCATCAATGATGCCCCTGAATTGAATCAAGAACCAAAGTCTTTTCATTGGATTGCCTCTAATGGAAATCATATATTACCGAGTAGTGTTCAAGCCCGTAAGTTAGCTCAAAAAGGAATTACGATAGATAAACAACTAACCATTCCGATTGTGGTTCGGAATAATTATCAATCAGGCTCAAAAAGAAATCACGGTAGATAGACAACTAACGCTGTAATTTACAACTTATTGATAATCGTAATTCTGTTTAAAACTTGGGGGTGGGGTGAGGACAAGCCTCACCCCAAGGTGTCGGGTTTTAGGTGTTCACTAATTATAGATCAAGGTTCCTAAAATAGTAAACCCAGATCCAAATAATTTTATTAAAATTCTATCCAAAAACCAAAAGGACGAGGTTTTCTCACCCTAACAGAGAGACTTCCTCGCCCCGATTCTTTGATAATTTCGCACAGGTAATCGGTTTATTCTTCGTCGCCTTCTTCTGCGTCGTCAGTGGGATAGTAGAATCCTGTAGAACGACCTGTGAGAACAGACTTACCGAGGGATAACGCTTTTTCAGCTTGTAGTCTTGCTTTCCGCTTCCAAGTCGCCTTCCGCATATCGCGTCTTGACCTGGACATTTTCTTCTTGGGTACAGCCATGAGCCTAGTTTAATGAAGATTTTGCACAAACTATTATATTACCCTATCTGTACCCTTGACTGAAGATTTTTTCCCCAAAAATTTACAACGACTGCAAAAAGCGGACTAACGCCTCTCGGTCTTTCTGGTTCATGGTTCTGAAGGCTTCTTTAGCGGTTTCGGCTTCTCCCCCATGCCATAATATCGCTTCTTCGAGGGTTCGCGCCCGACCATCGTGTAAATAGCCGGAATAGGGAGACACCGTTTGAGTTAACCCAATTCCCCATAACGCCGGGGTGCGCCATTCCGTTCCTGATGCTTGAAATTCCGGGCGGTTATCGGCTAATCCAGAACCTAAATCATGTAATAATAAATCCGTATAGGGATGAATGGTTTGATTAGCTAATTCTTTAACCGCCTGATTCCCAGTTTTTAAGGTTGGTAAATGGCAGGAAACACAATTTGCTTGTTTAAATAAAGTTTCGCCTCGTTTAACTTTGGGATCATCTAATAAGGTTCGGGCGGGTACGGCTAAAGTTTGGACATAGAATGTCGTTAAATCTAAGGTTTTTTGATCAATATCCGTTGGTTTTTCACCCTCAGTAAATAAGGGGTTTGTGATTCCCATATCATTGACATAAGCTCCCGCATTTTGTTGAATTAATGTCGGGTTTCCAGCTTTTAAACCAAACCGTCCTAATGCTTGTGATTGTTTTTGAACATCCCAAACTTGATTCACTTTTCCTGAAATTCCATCTTGATTTTTATCTTGAGGATCAGCGAGATTTAAAATCGTTTGTTCAGGAACCGCTTCTAATAAACCCAAACCAAAAACAGGCGGTGGAACTCGCAAGGATTTTTGAATATCCGTTGCAATGAGTTGACCATTAGGAAGGATAATTTTAGGCTGTGGCGATCGCAATTTATAGGAGGTTTTATCGCCATATTGACCCGTTTTTTCTTGCCATTCTATATTAACTGTGGCTTCAGGTTTTTGTCCATAAATGGCGAAATCTTGAATTTGGGTTCCCAGTCCTAGAACAGGCGGTGAATTATCAATTTTAACCGATCCTTCTAAATGAAAATTACCGGGTTGAATCGGATTAATTTTTGTGGCGCTAACCCTTACTAATAATTGTCCGGGTTCGGGTAAACCTCGACCATTTTTCAGGTGACATCCTGCACAGGAAGCATTATTAAAAAAAGGCCCTAACCCAGGATGAATTTGTGCAGGTTTAGTGACAAAATTCGCCTCAAAAGCAGTATTAGATTCTGTATGTTTTTTCTTTCCAGCTTCATCTAAATTGCTTAAGGGTTGTTCAAAACTACTAGAACTACGGTTAAATACCGTTGTTTCTCCTCCTGCTAAAGAGATTTCAGGTTGAAACAAATTTTGAAAATGCCAAAGATGAGATAGGGTAATTCCTCCTAAAATTGCAATGGCGAAAATGATTAAAAATTTAATCGATTTTCGGGGAGGATATTTTAAGGATAGGGTTTGCATTGATTGTATGAGTGGAGGGAAAGATATTGATTAGGGTATTTTTGGGTATGTTTTGATAACTTTAATAGAGAAAAATACTCTACACCGATATTAGGTTGTTTTGAGCAGGGGAAGAAGTTGTGTTTCTATTGTAGAAAACAAGGTTAAAATCGCTGATTTAGCTGATGTTAATTTAGCCGTTTTTTCTGGGCTTTTAATACTGTTTTCAATCGGACTAGGAACCGCATTAACAGCTTCTATCGCTGCTTTTAATTCCTGTTTGATTTTTTGATCTAATTCAGGATTTTTTTGAGCCACTAAACTACTAATACTATTACTTTGCGTTCCGGTTCCTGAAATTTGCCCTAAATAAGCATTCTCAACACTTTTAAGATTATTCTTAAAATCTGTTAGAGAATTTTGGCTAAATCGACTTTCAAAGCTTAAATGATCTTTCGTTTCTAACGGTTTCCCGATTTTCTCATTGGCTACTTCATCCAAACAGCCTAACATCCCCTGTAGAATTTCCTCAACGGCGGCTTGTGGGGTGGGATAGGCGGGATTATTATTCGTTCCTGCGGTTGCTAAAACCTCCCGATAAGCTGGATTCCCATTTACTCCTTCTGCCCAACTTTTCGTTAAACTATTGGCAGATTCATTAAACGCTAAGGTTAAATTTTGTAATAATTTTAATTCCCGTTCAGAGAAATCCTGAGCCGTTTTTTGAGAATCTAAACCAAATAATAGATATTCAATTGTATGAAATCCTTTTTGCGTTGTTTGCAGTTTTTTCACCGACTCTAAGGTGATTTCATCTTGACTATTAATAACAGCAACAACATCCGTTTCATTCACAGGCCAATCATCTAAATCCCCATCATAACCTAATGATTCCGCAGGGCCAAAGGCAAAGGCTTCACTTTGTTCCCAAGGAGCACGAGTCGTTATCCAAGCGTTTTGTGCCGCTTTGAGAGTTTCTTCGGTGGGGTTTTCTACAAACCCATTAACGGCTTTCGACAGTTCTCCCGCCTCTTGTACTAACTGTTGATAGGTGGGAATGACCACTTCATCCGCAAAATTACTTACTACTAAGGTCGTCATCTCTGGTGATACGGCTTGTGAGGGATTATTCGTTGATGCCGTATTATTGCAACTACTACTCAATAAGAGTAAACTCGCGATCACAGATGTTTTAAAACACTTTAATATTGAGTAAGTCATCGATTGAATGGGTAGAGTCTTGTTCATAGTTTTTGAGAGTTTTTCTTAAATAAATAATGACGAGAGGACGGGTTTAAACGCTTTTAATCCTCCCGAATTACCCTTGATCATTATGGGTTTTTCGTTGATAAAAAACTGAGTTCTAGGGAACCATCTGGCGTGAAAACCACGATAAATTGACCCAAGGGAGAGGGAGATTTTAACGTTGTTTCAAGTTGAGATAAGGGAATTTCTTGAAGATAATCCTTAAATGGCTAAAAAGGAAATAAAACTCGACCAAAAGGCTAAAGTTCGCATTTGAGGCAGAATTTTACTTGCGCCTCTGAGGAGGGAAAATGCTAAATGTCCGGTGTAAACAATGACGACGGTTGCTAATAGGGAACCAAAGCCATGTAGAGTTCCTAAACTGCATTGCCAAGGACTCGGATGTAGTAAATTGACGAAGGGTAAAAACAGAAATAAACCTGCGGATAAAATACTAAGTCCGTAGATACACAGCGTTGCTAAATCCAGAGAACGCGGAAAATTTGAGGTGTTTGTTTGCATTGAAGGTTTTACCAATTCAGATTAATTCTCAATTAGTTTAGAAAACGATAATTAATGCTGACGTTTCTAAGGATTGACTTGACAGAAAATCCTAAAAAAACCTACAATGAAACTATCCAATCTAAATTAAGCGAGGACTTTCCAGGGTTATCGCTCAATCAAGACACAAGGATATTTCAAAAGCGGTCATTAATTATCGCTTTCGGCTGAAAAGGCTCTAGGCTAAGTTGCTCAACTTGTCAGCCTAGTGCCTTTTGTGATGGTTTTGGAAGCTCTCAATTCCTCTGGGTTTTTAAAGATTAGTTGATAAAGCTTCTCAATTAAGATACGATAACTCTAGTCAAAATGCAAGAGTATTAATCACCTATGCTCCTGTGATTAAGTCCAGTGTTAAGATGACAGGGGTGTGATCACTCGGCTGTTCCCAGGTTCTAGGAATTTTATCGATGATAGAATTGCTGGCGACTTCGTAGAGGGGTAAGGTTAAATAATGGGTATCAATGCGCCATCCGGTATTGCGTCGGAAGGAGGCTTGGCGATAGTCCCACCAGCTAAACTGTCCGCCTTCGGTTGTGAACTTGCGAAAGGCGTCTTGAAACCCTAATTCTAATATTGATTGTAAAGCTTGACGTTCAGCATCACTCGCCATAATATGAGTTTCTCGATTTTTGGGGTTATGAATATCAATATCTTCTAAAGCAATATTAAAATCCCCACAAATACAAATCTTTTCTGTTTGAGTTAACAGAATTTTTAAATAATCTTTAAGACAATTTAACCAGTTTAATTTATATTGATATTTATCGCTATCAATACTAGAACCATTGGGAACGTATAAATTAACAATAGCCATTCCATTAATAATTCCCGTTAAAACTCGTTTTTGTTCATCAAATTGTTGAGCTTCTTCAGTATTTAACAATCCTGAAAATCCACAATAAACAGAGTCCAAAGGAATTTTACTTAAAATTGCCACCCCATTATAAGCTTTTTGGCCATAAATATAAATCTCATAACCCAAATCTTCAAAAAACGGACGAGGGAAATCTTTATCAATTACTTTTGTTTCTTGTAAACACAGAATGTCAACGGGGTTAGTTTGTAACCATTGCACAATATGATCTTTTCGGGTTCTAATTGAATTAACATTCCAGGTTGCAATTTTCATTCTAAACTCCTAACTAAACCTTAAAATTATCATAATATTTTTGAGCGAACTCAAGAAATAGCTTGAGATAAGTTTAAATATTCTAAGATTAATAAGCGCAGGTAATCTAACATCCGCAAGTAAGATTTAAAATTCTCATACTTTCCAGGAGTATGAAAATAAAGTTGAGCAATTATAGGAATATCAAATACTCTCATTTTTTGTAAAATCCGAATTTTTTCTTGGACGTTTTCCAGATAACCTATCACTTTAATTTGATTAGCGTATCCTCGAATATCTGTAGTTAATAGTTCAATTTCTTCTAATACTGTAAATTCAGCTTCTGATATAGAAAATTCAGCAGAGATTGCTTTTCGATCTGATTTAGTGTTTTGATAATCAACTATTAGTTGATCTAACAGTTGATTAATGTGAATTTTGGTTAATTCAGGGTTTTGATTGGTAATAGTTGTGTTAGTCATCGTTAACTCCATAAGTAACAGTTTTTTCAATTCTAATTGGCATTCTGTTAAACTCAATTACTCATTTTATCAAAACTGTCGAGCAATTCTTCTCCAATCAATACGAGTATCTTAAGCATCACATTTACGCTTGCCATCGGGCTGTTCCTCCTTATATTTTACCATGCCATTAACAGCAATTTTAACCCATTTAACGAGTTAAGTAAGCGTAAACGTAAAGTATCCATAATATCCCTCTTCTGTCAGTCTCCGAGAAGTAAAATTAGAAAATAAACCAGATGGGTAGCTAGAAGGGGGATAGGGTAATGGATGTAGAATTACAGATGATCAAACATTTAGCCCGAGATGCACAACCAACAGTTTCAGTGATTGATGAATATTGTCAAGGTTATAAAGACCTATTTGCTGAAGTAAGAAGTTACGAATGTTTTAAATACTTACATCTAGGAATCATCTCACCAATTCCGAGAAAATCTTTACCGGAAATTGCTAAAATAGTAGGAATTAGGTCGCCACAATCACTCCATCATTTTTTAGCGAATTCGCCTTGGTCAGCAAGGGAATTAAAGGAAAGAAGATTGGCTCGAACTCTAAAAGCATTGAAAGAAGAAAAGATTATAGTAATAATTGATGAAACGGGAGATAGGAGAAAGGGTAAAAAAACTGACTATATAGCTAGACAATACTTGGGCAGTGTGGGCAAAATAGATCGGGGAATAGTATCAGTTAATGCTTACGGTGTTTATAAAAATATAACCTTTCCTTTAGTGTTTAGAGTAT
>NZ_LN889787.1 GCF_900009145.1 Planktothrix tepida PCC 9214 | reverse complement strand
GGGAAGAGTGCGGAGTGTCAATCCTTTATCCTCTATAATTTGAAATTAGGACACTATTAGGAATCATCAATCGTTAATGTTAGACCTTGATCACGTTTTTGAATTTTCTCGGAATTTAGAGTTAAATCTTCTTGTATTATTGCCTATTTTAGTTGCCCTAGAAGCCGTATTGTCTGCGGATAATGCCATTGCTTTAGCTTCTATTTCCTGTGGTTTAGAAGATAGCAAGCTTCAAAATAAAGCTCTAAATATTGGGTTATTTTTAGCATTTATTTTACGGATTATTTTGATTATTACGGCTACTTGGGTAATTAAATATTGGCAGTTTGAGCTATTAGGAGCGTTATATTTACTCTGGTTAGTTTTTCGATATTTTACCAAGAAAAATCAGGAAGAAAATTCAGAAGAAACCGTCCGTTATCATTCTTTTGGACAAGTCCTAGTCCTGATTGCTATTACAGATTTAGCCTTTTCTCTCGATAGTGTGACTGCTGCGATCGCTATTTCAGATCGAGCGTGGTTAGTGATTACCGGGGCAACGGTAGGGATTATTATTCTGCGATTTATGGCAAGTTTATTTATTCAGTGGCTAAAAGAATATGTCTATTTAGAAACAGCCGGATATTTAACGGTTGGTTTAGTGGGATTACGATTATTACTACGAGTAATTGATTCAGCGTTAGTCCCACCGGAATGGTTAATGGTTGTCCTGACCTTGAGTTTATTTGCTTGGGGATTTTCCCAACGAGTGACTGATTCTCCGAGTAATTCTTAATCGTTAACGGTTAACTCTCAATTGTTAACCGCTAACACCCTAAAAATTACTCAACTAACCAAGGTTTAATCGTGGGTTCCCAATTGGCTAATTCGGCATCACTAAACCATAAGCTGATTTCGTTTTGTGCGGTTTCAATGGCATCAGAACCATGAATAATATTGCGACCAATATTGATTCCAAAATCTCCCCGAATGGTTCCGGGTTCAGCGTTTAACGGGTTCGTCGCGCCGATCATTTTACGCGCAGAAGCTACCACACCATCTCCTTCCCAGACCATTGCCACAATTGGGCCAGAGGTAATAAAAGACACTAAATCCTTGAAAAAGGGTCTTTCTTTGTGGACTGCATAGTGTTTTTCTGCTAATTCCTGAGAGGGGATGAGCAGTTTCAAACCGACTAGGGTAAACCCTTTGGTTTCAAAACGCCGAATAATTTCGCCCACGAGTCCACGCTGAACGCCATCGGGTTTAATCGCAAGAAATGTCCGTTCCAAGGGAATCTCCTTAGTTGTCATTAAAGTTCACAATTTAGATTACCGTATCCCAGGTGACAGATTGCTAGTCATTCTTAACTTAACCCGTTAAACTGTCTGATGGTTGCTCAACGGCAAGGATAGAAAATATGGACGTCAACGCACTTACCCCCACAACACAAACACCCCAGGTTTCGACGGACTCCCCCAACGGAAAACCTCAAAAAACCTGGACAATTGAAGACAGTGAAAAACTCTATCGCATTCAAGGGTGGGGTGATCCTTATTTTTCCATTAATGCCGCAGGTCATATTACGGTTTCTCCCAAAGCCAACCGAGGGGGATCTTTAGATTTATTAAAATTAGTCGAATCTTTAAAAAGTCGCAATATTGAGTTACCGTTATTAATTCGGTTTCCTGATATTCTCGAAGATAGAATTGAACGATTAAATGCTTGTTTTGCTAAAGCGATCGCTCGTTATAGTTATCCAGGGGTTTATCGGGGGGTTTATCCGGTTAAATGTAATCAAGAACGGCATTTACTAGAAGATTTAGTCCGGTTTGGTCAACCCTATCATTTTGGTTTAGAAGCGGGTTCAAAGCCAGAATTATTAATTGCTTTAGCGTTATTAAAAAATCCCGATTCCTTGTTAATTTGTAATGGTTATAAAGACCAAGAATATATTAATACCGCCCTTTTAGCGCAACGGCTGGGACAAACGGCGATTATTGTTTTAGAACAAATTGAAGAAGTCGATTTAGTCATGGTGGCGAGTCAACAATTAGGGATTCGTCCGATTGTGGGAGTTCGGGCTAAATTAAGTACAAGAGGCGTGGGACGTTGGGGAGGATCAACGGGCGATCGCGCTAAATTTGGGTTAACGATTCCTGAAATTATGGAAGTTGTTGAAAAGTTGAAAAAAGCTGAAATGTTAGACAGTTTGCAACTGTTACATTTTCATATTGGTTCTCAAATTTCTTCCATTAGCGTCCTGAAAGATGCCCTACAAGAAGCCAGCCAAATTTATGTAGAATTAGCTCAATTAGGGGCAAACATGAAATATTTGGATGTGGGGGGTGGTTTAGGGGTTGATTATGATGGCTCTAAAACTAATTTCCATGCCTCTAAAAACTATAATATGCAGAATTATGCCAATGATGTAGTTGCGGAGGTTAAAGAAGCTTGTGAGGAGCGAAAATTACCAGTTCCTACATTAATTAGTGAAAGTGGACGAGCGATCGCATCCCATCAATCGGTATTAGTTTTTGATGTTTTAGGAACCAGTGATATCCCCATGGGAGAACCTCCGACTATTTCCGAAAAAGATCATCTAATTTTAAGAAATTTGGATGATACTTATCAATCTATTAATGAAGATAACTATCAAGAAGCGTATCATGATGCAACCCAATTTAAAGGAGAAGCCATTAGTTTATTTAATTTTGGTTATTTAAGGTTAAGTGATCGCGCTAAAGCGGAAAAACTCCATTGGGCTTGTTGTCGAAAAATCTTAGAAATCGTCAGAAATTCTGATTATATTCCCGATGAATTAGAAGACTTAGAAAAGATTATGGCTTCGATTTATTATGTCAATCTTTCGGTTTTTAAATCAGCGCCGGATACCTGGGCTATTGATCAATTATTCCCCATTCTACCGATTCATCGATTAGATGAAGAACCGACAAAACGGGCAACTTTAGCGGATTTAACCTGTGATAGTGATGGCAAAATTGATCAGTTTATTGATCTACGCGATGTCAAATATGTTTTAGAATTACATCCTTTAGAACATCCCTCAAATTCTGCTCAAAATCCCAATGAAAAACAACCCTATTATTTAGGAATGTTTTTAGCTGGTGCTTACCAAGAAATTATGGGAAATCTCCATAATTTATTTGGGGATACCAATGTTGTTCATATTAAACTCACCCCCCAAGGGTATCAAATTGAATCTGTAATTAGAGGGGATACCATGCACGAAGTCTTAGGTTATGTTCAATATGATACAGAAGATTTAATCGAAAGTATTCGTCGCCAAACTGAACAAGCATTGGAGCATAATCGCATTAGTTTAGAGGAATCTCAACTCTTATTACAAAACTACGAACGCAGTTTGCGCCGTTATACCTATCTGCATTAATCAAAGAATCACAAAGACACAAAAAAGAAGGTTGAAATCTTTTCTTTGTGTCTTTGTTGTTTATATCCCACATTCCGCAGATGGGGGCTAAATTTCCCAGTCATCCTTAGACAGATTTTGGGGTCAATTTTTTTATTCAATTACTTTTTTCGGGTAATAGATTATGAAAAGTTATATGGGGTTTCTGGAATAATCAAGAAACCCCATTTTTATTTTTTTAATTATGGAGTCCAGGTGGTTTGCGAACCCTGACCCCAGAACCCGTCATATTTCTTAACTTTGATATCCCCCAAAACTTTAACCTGACACGCTAAACGGCGCTGGTTCTTGGAGGAATGGGGAGGAAGAGAAAGACGAATTTTCTCTTTCCCTTGGGGTTCAGAGACTTCCCCTTCAATTTCGACGCAACACGTCCCACAGGTACCAAATCCATGACAGTTTATCAGGGAAGCTTGACCATTGTAGAGATCAACGCCATTCTCTAATAAGACTTTCCGCAGATTCGCACCCGGTTCGCAAGTGATGGTTTTTCCTTGAGCTTGAATTTGTACCATTTTTCCCTTAATAAAAGTTATGCAATGATTCTTAACTGAATTGTTACTTTTTTTCAAGATCAAAACTAGACTTTTAAAAGTAAAATAAGAGTTAAAAAGGAAAATATAGCTAACAGATTTATAATAATGTAGCAGTTAGAGAGCAGAACGCCACAATAACAATGTGATGGAATGCTGACATCTGCATCTCGATCATTCATCGATCTCATCTTGATTTGCGGGTGATCAAAATTATTGTTAACTGTTAAATTTACAAGCCATGACTCAACCGCTTTGGATCTACGATACAACCTTAAGAGACGGCGCACAACGAGAAGGATTATCCTTATCTTTGGATGATAAATTGCGAATTGCGCGTCAATTAGATAGTTTAGGAATTCCCTTTATTGAAGGAGGATGGCCCGGTGCGAATCCTAAAGATGTTCAATTTTTTTGGAAGTTACAAGAACAACCGTTAGTGCATTCTGAAGTTGTTGCTTTTTGCTCGACTCGACGACCGAATAGCCATGCGGAAGAAGATGATAATTTAAAAGCCATTTTATCGGCGGGAACCCTTTGGGTAACGTTATTTGGGAAATCGTGGGATTTGC
>NZ_LN889786.1 GCF_900009145.1 Planktothrix tepida PCC 9214 | reverse complement strand
ATCGAAATTATCGGGGTCATCATCAATAATTAAAATAATCGGCATTTTTTCCATTACTGGGGGTTTCCTTTAATTCAATAAATCTTCAATCTTCTCGACCAGTTGTTTTAATTTGACTGGCTTAGAAAGATAATCATTTGCTCCTGCATTTAAACATTTTTCTTGATCTCCTGTCATCGCTAAAGCAGTTAAGGCAATAATGGGAGTAGAAGTTAACCGTTGTTCAGCCCGAATCTGACGAATAGCCTCTAGTCCATCTACTTTTGGCAGTTGAATATCCATCAATATTAAATCAGGAGATAAAGACTTGGCTAGTGTAACACCTTCTTCCCCATTTTTGGCGATTTCAATTTTGTAACCTTTACTACTTAAATAACTTGAGATTGTGGCAATATTTAACTCATTATCCTCAACTAATAAAAGAGTTGTGGAACTAGATGGGCGTTGGGAAATAGTCAAGATTGGGCTGTGTTTTGATGGCTGAAATTCTTTATACTGGATAGAATTAGGGGGAGATATCGTAGTTTCAACAGTTGGTGCTTTACTAACAACATAAGGTAAGCAAACCATAAAACAACTTCCTTTTCCTAACTCACTGGTAACTCCCACCGTTCCTTGATGAAGTTCGACTAAACGACGCACCAATGCTAATCCTAAGCCTGTGCCACTATACTGACGATTCAGACTGCTATCAATTTGGATAAACGGTTGGAATAATTTACTGGCATTTTCAGGGGTTAGGCCAATACCTGTATCGATGACCGAGAATTGTAATAAATTCTGCGGGGTTGAGAATATCACTTTTACCTCTAATTTGATACAGCCACCATCAGGAGTAAATTTAACGGCATTATTGAGGAGATTAATCAAAACTTGGCGAATCCGAAGCTCGTCTACTACAATATTTGCTAACCCTTCTGGGATCTTGGTCGTGAGTTGAATATTTTTCTTAAGGGCTTGTTGTCGAACAAAAGTTACGCTATTTGTGCACAGGTAATTGATCGATACTTGAGCTAACTGTAATTCTAATTTACCAGATTCTACTTTTGCGAGATCCAAAACATCGTTAATCAGAGCTAACAGATGATTACCACTGCGATCAATACTATTGATGGCTTGTTTCTGTTGTTTACTGAGGTTCCCAAAAACTCCATCCTGTAAGCCTTCACTCATTCCTAAAATCGCATTCAGGGGGGTGCGTAATTCGTGGCTCATATTCGCCAAAAATTCATCTTTAAGCCGGGTCGCTCGATCTAGTTCCGCATTTGTTAGGGTCAATCGTTCGTTTACCTGTCGCAGTTGTTTTTCCGCTTCTTTAGCGCTGGTAATATCAAAATTAACCCCGACCATTCGTTGCGGTTCTCCATTGTTATCCCGTTGAACTAAAGCATAAGCTTTGATATATCGGATGGAACCATTAGGATGAACCACTCGGAATTCTGGGTTGTATTCCTTCTCACTGCGTAACGCTTGTTGAATTGCAGTTTCAGTTCTTTCTCGATCCTGGGGATGCAATGCGTTTGCCCAAGTTTGATAGATGGTTTCTAGGACATCTGACTTCTCTAACCCATAAAGTTCATACATTTGCTCATCCCAGATCAGTTGGTCTTGCAAAATATCCCACTCCCAAATCCCAAATCCTCCAGATTTAATCGCCAAGGACAAGCGATCTGAAAGATTTTGCAATTTTTCTTCAGATTGTTTACGTTCAGTAATATCTTGAGCCGTACCCACAATTTGCTTGAGCGTTCCATCTTTGTTGTATAAGAAAGCTGCATCGCGACTGAGTAACCAGTGCCATTCCCCGTTGACATCTCGCAGCCGATATTCACAGTTTCGCTTTTCACCATTCTGGAGAGTATGTAAGTTGTTCAAATGAATCAACATAGAATCTAAATCATCGGGATGGACAAGATCGAGCAAAAATTGATTTTCCATCCCTTGGATCTGCTCAGGAGAATATCCCAAAATATCAACGATCGCACGATTGAAGTAAATATTGCGCTGTTCATCAAGATCGTAAATATAAAGAATATTAGGTGTATTATCAGTAATACTTTGAATAAAACGTTGACTTTCTTGTAATTCGGCGGTTCGTTCTTCAACTCTAGTTTCGAGTTCTTGATTGAATTGTTGCAGTTGTTTTTCTATTTTTTTCCGTTCCTGGAGTGCTGCTTGCTGTTGACTAATATCATTGGAACAACCAATTAAATAAATAATATTTTCCTCTTGATCCCGAATCACGGAAAGACGCAAGCTAATATAAATTTGTTGTCCTGATTTGGTGCGGTTCCGAAACTCAACTTCGTGGTTTCCTTTCGCCAATAAAGGCTGGAAGATTGACGATTGAAGTTGAGGAAAATCTTCAGGATAATAGAGTATGCTAATATTTTGACCAATGGCTTCAGCAGCAGTATAACCATAGAGTTTTTCCGCTCC
>NZ_LN889785.1 GCF_900009145.1 Planktothrix tepida PCC 9214 | reverse complement strand
TGTTAGAGTCGATAGGAGCGTTACCACTCCTACCTCTCCTTCAGAACCGTGCGTGAGATTTTCACCTCACACGGCTCCTTGATAATTTCACCTTTGTTATAGGTACGATTCAAAACGGTTGGTGGTCATAATTCTCAACTGTTGTTTTAGTTAAAGAACCATCACTAGCCGTTTTTGTGTCGTGACAATGTTTGTGTAAAAGTTGAAGGTTATCATAGGTATCTTTTCCACCTAATGATATTGGTTGAATATGATCAACTTCTACCATGTCTGTACTTGTGAAATACAGACCACAGTGAGGACAAATACCCTTTTGTTTCTTGATTAGTTTGGAAACTCTGTTAGGGGTTTCAGGATATTCGCCTCGGCGTTTGCTCCAATAAGTCCAGTCTCCATTAAATGGACTAGCCTCGCCTTTAACCTTTGTATGCCTTACGATTGGCGTACTGCTATGGGTGAGTAATTCTAATCCATCTTCTGTACTGAAACACCAGTTTCTGTCTCCTACTGTTCTCCAGTATTTGTCTTTATTGATGTTCCCTTTTCCCCTCGTTTTTGCCCATGCTCTCAACTTGTTGTATGTTAGAGAGTCAACCTTCTTAAAGATTTCTTTACTAACAACTGTTGAGTAATAGTTTGACCAGCCTTTAATGATCGGATTTAGCTTACTAATTAGAGCAGCTTGTAGGGCGGTTTTATGATTGTCTATTACTTCAGTTATTTTGACAAGATGAGTTTTGATTTTGGCTTTTGAGGGTGTGATTAGTGTTGTAAAACCTAGCGGTATTCCATTTCTACTGCTTGCACTTCGATAGTTTCCTACTTTGTGTTGTTGTATATGGAATCCTAAAAACTCAAATCCAACATTTCCATCAATTTCATTGAGGGTATGAGTTATTTTTGTTTTGCTTGGTTTTAATTCCAATCCCAAATCACTTAACCAGTTAGCAATTATCTCTTGACAATTTTTGACAATGTTCAAGTCCTCATGGATTATCACAAAGTCATCCGCGTAACGGATTAGGCTAAGGGCGCAACGGTTATCCCGTTTACTCCCTTTCAGAGTTTCTGCATATTGCTTAACTCTTTCTTCCATACCATGTAGGGCAATGTTCGCAAGTAAGGGTGAAATTACTCCCCCTTGTGGTGTACCATCATGGGTAGGAAAGAGTTCTTTTCCGTCCATATACCCTGCTTTGAGCCATGCTTTAATTAAACGGCTTAGAGTGGGGTATGTGTGTATTTTGGAGAGTAACGCTTTATGGTTGATGCGGTCGAAGCATTTTGAGATATCAGCATCGAATACGAATTTGGGTTTGCTTCTAATGCTGAGGAATATTGCTCCGATTGCATCATGACAGGAACGTCCTGGTCTAAAACCGTAACTGTTTGGCTCGAAGAGTGCCTCCCATTCTGGTTCTAACGCTAGTTTGACTAACGCTTGTAATGCACGGTCGTCTATTGTGGGTATTCCTAATGGACGGGTTTCAGTTGTTCCGGGTTTGGGAATCATTACTCTACGAGTAGGTTTTACCTTACCTGTTAACTTTAATCGTCCTACAAGTCTCCTCCGTTGTTTTGGGGTTAGAGATTTAATTCCATCCACCCCTGCGGTATTTTTACCTTGATTATCTTGTGTTACCCGACGAACCGCAATACATTTTGCTGACCAAGACCTAATCAGGGTCTTCTGAAGTTTACGAACTGCTTTAACATCGCCTCGTTCACTCGCTCGAAATATTCTCTTTTGCAACTTAAAAGTCACCCGTTCTAGCTTGCGCCAGTTGATGTCTTTCCATTCCACCGTCTGATTTTTATTCAGCGTTTTAGACATTTACATTGCTACTTGTTCTATTTCTTTGGAATTACCGAGTATCTGTCTGCATATCCTTGTCATTACAACAAGGCATTCGCTTTTGATACCATCCCTCCCCTAGCTATCATTCGTTAGCTACTTACTGGTTATCTATCTTTTACCAGAGATAATTAGGGGTTACTTCGTTCCGATTACACATTTGTTTGAAGTCTTTAGCGTGATGCTATC
>NZ_LN889784.1 GCF_900009145.1 Planktothrix tepida PCC 9214 | reverse complement strand
GGCGGTTGTGGCTGGATGTGCAGAATTAGGGATAACGGAAATTTATATTGTGGGTCGTGACCCTCAGAAATTAGCGACTTTTCAACACAGTTGGATCACCTCTCCCTTAGCAATTAGCGTTAAAACCTGTCCTTGGGATCAATTATCCAGCTTACTTCCTCAAACCGACTTACTGGTGAATACGACCCCCGTGGGAATGTATCCCCACGTTGAGGAGTCTCCCGTTGAAGCATCGGTGATGGACAAGATTAAATTGGGTGCGATCGCCTATGATTTAATTTATATTCCTCGAACGACTGAATTTTTAAATTTAGCCGCCGCTAGAGGTGCGATGATTTTAAATGGACTACCCATGTTAATACAGCAGGGAGCCGCCGCTTTACAATTGTGGTTACAGCAACCTGTTCCTGTTGAAATCATGCGTCAGTCTCTACAGCACTATTTAGAGTCCTAAAAAGACTCAACCTTTACGTCAATTTTGGGTTTGATCGCCCTTTTTATAGTCTATGAAATTCAGAACTTTATCGGTTATTGTTGGCGCCTGTTTCTGGTTCTTAATTACCAGCTTTTGGACTCCTCCCGCTTGGGCTTTGATTCCCATTCAACTCCAAGATTTAAGTTATAAAGATTGTCCCCCTGAATTGGCAGAAGGTGCGGTTTCCAGTGGTTCAAGTCAAGATGCTTACTGTTTTATTATTACGGGAAAAGCTAATAATACATCGGGGAAAGTCGTTGTCGATGCTGATATTTTTGGTCGGATTTATGATGCAACCAATAATCCCGTAATGCAAAATCGAGGACGTTTAGGAAGCATTGATACTGTTCCTCCAGGGATTAGTGATTTTGAATTTAGAATTTCAATTCCCTCTAACCTGGAACCACCTTTACAACTCAAACAATTTAAAGCCTCTGGTTTTAAAAATCGGATTGGTCGATAAACTCGACGAACACCCTTATTCTAATTTTTTCATTTGGAACTGGGCATCTTTATAACCCCCGGTTAAGCCTTGTTCCAAATAGAGTTTTCCCGCCTGTTCAAAATCGCTAATTGCACCGCTTTTATCCCCAATTTCAACCCGAACTAATCCCCGACCATAATAGGCGCCTGCATAATTAGGTTTCAGACGAATGGCTTGAGCATAATCGGCGATCGCTTGATCATAATTTTTCATTTTAACATAAACTTGAGCGCGATTTCCATAAGCTTCAGCATCATTCGGATTAATATTAATACCGCTGGTATAATCAGCAATTGATCCTTCATAATCTTGAGCCGCAAAATGAGCTAATCCTCGATTACTATAAGCTTTATAATCATTCCCGGTCAGTTCAATTGCTTTTGAGCAATCTTCGATAGCTTTTGAATAATCTTTGAGGTTTAAGTAGGCAATACAACGGTTATTATAAGCCACTTCATTAGGACTGCGGTTAATGGCTTCAGTACAGTCTGTAATCGCTTGATTATAGTTCCATAAATTAATATAAACGCTACAGCGATTAGCGTAGGCTTCGGCATTATTGGGATCGAGTTGTAAGACGGTATTATAATCTCCTAAAGCGCCTTGATAATCTCCTAAATGAAATCTTGATCGACCTCGATCATAATATCCAATCGGGTTTTTAGGTTCGATCTGAATAGCTTGGGTATAATCAGCCATTCCTCCTTGTAAATCCCCAGATTTTACCCGTGCAGTTCCTCTGGCGCGATAAGCTTTTGCTTGTTCAGGTTGCAGTTTTAAAACCGTATTATAATCTTGGATGGCATTTTCATAATCTTCCATCTCATAATAAACTAAACCTCTTTTATAGAAAGCATCTCCATCTTGAGGTTGTTGTTTAATGACTTGATTAAAATCTGCTAAAGCTCCCGATAAATCCTTGAGATCATAACGGGTTAAACCTCGATTGAAGTAGGCATTTGTATAGTTAGGATTGAGTTCAATCGCTTTGCTATAATCTGCTAAAGCTTGATCAAATTCGTTCAAGTCATAGTAGGCATTAGCCCGTTTATGATAAAATTCGGGATTACTAGGATTAAGTTTGATCGCTTGATTAAAAAATCGAATTGCCCCTTTAGAATCTCCATTTTCTGCTTTTTCCACCCCTTTTTTAAAGGCATTTTCCGCCTTAATTGGATCGGGACGATTGGCAACTTGCACTACTCCAAAAATCACGATTAAACCGACTAAGCCCGTGGTCGTGATCGCTATAATTTTACCCCATTCAATCGGTGGTTTTTCCTCTTGATAGATGGGAAAATTTTTTAACTTATTAATATTAAACCCTGAACGTCCTGTGGCTTTTCTTAAATCATCTAAAACATCAATCACCGTTGCATAACGTTTGCTATAATAAGGATGAACCATTTTATCAATCACATGGGCTAATCCTGGACTGACTTTGGCATAATTTCGCCAACTTAATTCTCCGTTATTCGATAAGCTCGGATCTTGTAATTTGGGTAAATCAGACGCTTCTAACCCAGTAATCGCTTGAATGGCAATCATACCCACAGCATAAATATCACTATTATATTGGGGATGACCTTGGAACTGTTCAATGGGCATATAAGAAGGCGTTCCGGTGGCTATGGTTCGCAACGCTTGTCCATTTCCATCCGCAAGTCGGGTACTGGCTTCTTTGACCGAACCAAAATCAATTAAAACTAATTTATCATCAGATTTACGGCGAATTAAATTAGAAGGATTAACATCTCGATGAATCACTTCGTTTTCATGAACAAAAACCAAAATTTCTAAAATATCTTCAATTAATAAAATCACTCGTTCTTCTGACCAAGGATTTCCCGGAACTAACTCCTTCATCAACGGATGCCCACTGACAAATTCTTCAATCAAATAAAATTGATTATGATCTTCAAAATAAGCTAATAATTGGGGAATTTGATCATGTCGTCCCAACCGTTCTAGGATTTCTGCTTCTTGACGAAATAACCGCAACGCCGTTTTTAAGACATTAGAATTATTACTCGGCGGACGTAATTGTTTAACCACACATTGGGGATGACCGGGACGACGGGTATCCGCAGCCAGATAGGTTTGTCCAAAGGCTCCCGAACTTAAGACTTGTACAATTCGATATCTTCGATCTAACAGTTGACCAATCATTTCCATAATTAGTAATCAGTAAACAGTAATCAGTAAGCGGTTAAGCATCTAAATTTCTGATTCAAAAATCTTTATATATAAGTAGTGCCAGCGTCCTTGCTTACTAAATTATAGGCTATAAATGTCTACACAGCTTAATCAGTAATCAGTAAAGTTAAGAATTATCAAGCCCATTCTTAACCCTTAACTCTTAACTCTTACACTGATAACTGATAACTGATTACTGATTACTGATTATGTCACAACCAACGATAGAATCCATTTTGCAAGAAAATCGGTTATTTGCACCGACACCAGAGTTTTCCCAGAATGCTCATATTAAAAGCTTAGAAGAGTATAAACAACTCTATGAAAAAGCCAAAGCCAACCCGGAAGCGTTCTGGGCAGAATTAGCGGAAACAGAACTGCATTGGTTTCAAAAATGGGATCAAGTGTTAGACTGGCAGCCACCCTTTGCTAAGTGGTTTGTTAATGGCAAAATTAATATTTCTTACAATTGTTTAGATCGCCACTTAACAACCTGGCGGAAAAATAAAGCCGCCTTAATTTGGGAAGGGGAACCGGGTGACTCTCGCACGTTAACTTACCTGCAACTGCATCGGGAAGTGTGCCAAATGGCTAACGTTCTCAAACAGTTAGGGGTTCAAAAAGGCGATCGCATTGGCATTTATATGCCCATGATACCCGAAGCCGCCATCGCCATGTTAGCTTGTGCCCGCATTGGAGCCCCCCATACCGTTGTCTTTGGCGGGTTTAGTGCTGAAGCGTTAAAAGATCGCTTAGTCGATGCAGAAGCTAAACTGGTGATTACCGCCGATGGAGGCTGGCGAAAAGATGCCATTGTCCCCCTCAAAGAACAAGTGGATAAAGCCATTGACGCAGGGGCGAAGAACGTTGAGAACGTTTTAGTGGTGCAGAGAACCGCCCAAAAAATTAATATGGAACCGGGACGAGATCATTGGTGGCATGATCTCAGACAGGGAGTATCCGCCGACTGTCCCGCCGAACCGATGGATAGTGAGGATATGCTGTTCATCCTCTACACCAGTGGGACGACCGGAAAACCCAAGGGCGTTGTCCACACTACAGGCGGGTATAACCTCTACACCCACATTACGAATAAATGGGCCTTTGACTTACAGGATACCGATGTTTATTGGTGTACCGCCGATGTCGGTTGGATCACCGGACATAGTTATATTGTTTATGGGCCGTTATCCAATGGGGCGACAACGGTAATGTATGAAGGGGCTCCGCGTAGTTCTAACCCTGGGTGTTTTTGGGATGTGGTGGAAAAATACGGGGTGACGATTTTCTATACCGCACCAACCGCTATTCGGGCGTTTATGAAGATGGGAGAACATCATCCCAAGTCCCGTAATTTATCGTCTCTGCGCCTGTTAGGAACCGTTGGAGAACCCATTAACCCGGAAGCTTGGATGTGGTATCATCGCGTGATTGGAAACGGCAATTGCCCCATTGTGGATACTTGGTGGCAAACCGAAACGGGTGGGTTTATGATTACACCGTTACCCGGAGCAACCCCCACGAAACCCGGTTCAGCAACCTTACCCTTCCCTGGCATTTTAGCGGATATTGTGGATACGGAAGGAAATCCCGTAACGGATGAAAGTGGCGGGTATTTGGTGGTGCGTTATCCCTGGCCCGGAATGATGCGGACGGTGTATGGTGATCCCGATCGCTTCCGCCGCACCTATTGGGAATATTTGAAACCGAAAGATGGCGGAAACCTTTATTTTGCAGGGGATGGAGCCCATCAAGACCGAGATGGTTATTTCTGGGTCATGGGTCGGGTGGATGATGTGATCAATGTGTCGGGACACCGTTTAGGGACGATGGAAATTGAGTCAGCGTTAGTGTCCCATCCGGCGGTGGCTGAGGCGGCGGTGGTTGGGAAACCCGATGAAATTAAAGGTGAGGATATTGTGGCGTTTGTCACTTTGGAGGAAGGGAAAGAAGCCTCCGATGAGTTAGCCAAGGAACTCAAGAAGCACGTTGTCAGCGAAATTGGCGCCTTAGCTCGTCCTGGGGAAATTCGGTTTACGGATGATTTACCGAAAACTCGCTCTGGGAAGATTATGCGACGCTTATTGCGTTCGTTGGCATCGGGTCAGGAAATTACGGGAGATACCTCTACGTTACAAGATCGCAGTGTCTTAGAAAAATTGCGGGGTGGGGCGTAGACAGTTATCAGTTATCAGTTATCAGTTGTTAGTTATCAGTTGTTAGTTATCAGTTGTTAGTGTTGATTTTGTGATCTTCCCTGGTTTACCAGGGATTTTTTATAAAGGTTGGATGGGCTTTGCTGCTCATTTTAAGTAATAGAATGAGTGCCGTTAAATTAAGAATTGCTAATTTTCATAAAGACTATAGCAATCCCAAATATAGCAATCCCAAATAGGTTGTGATAATTTACAACTGATATGAAACAGTCAAAAGTATTATCCCTGTTCCCTGTTCCCTGTTCCCTGTTCCCTGTTCCCTGTTCCCTGTTCCCTGTTCCCTGTTCCCTGTTCCC
>NZ_LN889783.1 GCF_900009145.1 Planktothrix tepida PCC 9214 | reverse complement strand
ATAAATCAGTTATCAGTTATCAGTTATCAGTTATCAGTTATCAGTTATCAGTTATCAGTTATCAGTTATCAGTTGTTAGTTGTTAGTTGTTAGAAACTTGGTAAACTTGATTTCAATACTTAATAATCATGGGGTAGTTGTGAACTGATAAAGTTGATAAAAATCTTTACGGTTAAGGGTTGGACACCCAAGCTCGAACTACAATGGCGGTAATATTATCGTGACCATTATATTGATTTGCTAGAGTGATTAAACCGTCTACTGCGGTGGCTAAATCTGTTTGAGGGTTGAGTAAGGGATCAAGTTGAGTTTCGCAGAAGGTTTCTAACAAATTATGATCGGTTAAGCCATCAGATGCCAGAATGAAAACCGTATCTTCCTCAATCTCTAAAAATTGAATATCTGGGTGAACAAACTGTTCCTCTCTAGGGCCTAAAGCTTGAGTTAATTGATAAGCATCGGGGCGAGAATAGGCAATATCCGGGTCAATTCCCCGTTGAATTTCTCGTTGTCCCACTTCATGATCTACGGTTATTTGTTGTAACCCTTGTTGACGAGTCAAACGATATAATCGACTATCTCCCACATGAGCCAGGACAACTTGATGATTCACCACAACAGCCATCACTAATGTTGTTCCCATGCGACCACTACCGGAACGCACCCCTTGTTGATTTTCGTTATAAATTGCTTCATTCGCTTTGAAAATTGCATCTTGTAAGATTTCTTCCGTTGGGAATTCCTCTGGATATTGATCTTGGAAATAGTGTTTTAAAGTATCAACAGCGATTTGACTCGCCACTTCTCCTCCAGCGTGACCTCCCATACCATCACAGAGAATATATAAACCCCTCACTGAGCGAATTTGTCCTTGGGGTGTTTCTTGAATCTTAATCTGGGTTTCCAGACCAAAACAGTCTTCATTATGATCCCGTTGACGTCCGACATCTGTGCGTCCTACTGCTTCTAAATGAATCAACTTTTCACCTAGAATTAAGGTAGGAGACTGATTTAAAGTCGAGGGAGATAGTTCATTTTGACTGGTTTGTTGTTGGGGTAAGTTAGAGGGAAAATTAATTTCATCCAAAATCACCATTAAAGCCGTTCGCAATTGTTCAACGGTTTGAATTTTTACCTCCATTAAATCTCGCAATACTTCTGTTAAGGAACCCACTAACGTCCGTTGGGATTGTTGAAATAACTCCTGCCACAATTGTCCTAAATTCGATAAACTTAACGCAGAATCCGGCTGATCAAAATACAATTGCTGTAAACACAACTGTTGAGACTTTTGAGAAAATACTCGTAAATTGTGGAGATCTAATAAACTTTGGCGACATCCCCAAGGTTCTAAGAGTACCCACAGTTCTACTAAATCTCCCAACCAATAAACAATTTGTTGAGGTGTTGTTTTTCGGTTACTCCACAGTTCTGATAATAGGGGAAAATCCGCAAAATTTTCTAATAGGATAACCTGATAGGAATCCGATTCCCAAGCATCTTGTAAGTGAGGAAAATAGTTAGGAGTTTGGGACGCTAAGGAAAAATAGGGTTGAGCCGCCGGAATAATAAAGGTCTCTACGTCTGGATGAGATGGGGTGGCGGCGGGGTCTTGTAGCACTTTTAACGGAGAAACCTGCAACGGTTGAGTATCTAAAACCCTGACGGTGACGGTTTCACCGATTTTTAGGGCTGGTAGGGCGTCTAGGAGTTGATAACGTTCTTGGCGGTCTAAATAAGCTCCAACGGGTCGCTCTAGGGATTGTGGTGGCGGTTCCTGGAGGGTACACAAAGCATCTTCAGGCGGAATGGTAATGGCTTCCAGGTCAGTTTGGGAAAAAATGTCTTCTAAAGGTTGTGCTTGAGACTCCGTTAGCTCTGGGGTCTGAAGCTCTTCCGGGGTGGGGGGTTCGGTATCAATTCGGTCTAAACTTGATTCGGAGGGACTCTCCGAAGATGTGTTAGCTCCCTGCAAATGGTCATTATTTAAGGATTCTGGGGAGTTTTCAGCCGGAGCAATAGCTGAGGATGAAGGGATAACTACAGCCAGATAAACGGTTCCGGTAACTGTCCCGCAATTATGACATTGCAGCGTATTCAGGGGAACGGTTGTTCCACATTCAGGACAATGTTTCTGGGTCAGAGAAGTACCACAGCGTTGACAAAACTTGTTGAGATTGGGGTTTTCAAATTGACACTGGGGACAAACAACCATAGTTATATTCCCTGCCATTTCAGAAATAACACAGGGATATTTTAAGAGTACAACTTTTTATTTTACAGCAGAGAAGAGGAAATATTGAATATTCACCCGTTAGATATTTTTAAGGGTAATGCTAAGTGCATAGGTCAGATTGACAGGGATATAGGTTGATTTAGAGTAACAAATTTAATCTTTAACGAACGGAGTATCCAATAATGCCTAACTCGATTCCGATTAATCCTGATTTGCTTAATCCTTTTCCTTTTCCTTTTCCCTCATTATTTGATCCTGTTGTGTTGTATGGAGATGAGGGAAATAATCTACTCACAGGTGGGCTTGGTCACGATAGTTTGTATGGCGGAGGAGGTGATGATAGTCTGATTGGGAATTGGGGAAGTGATGCTTTATTCGGGGGTGACGGTCAGGATTTATTAGAAGGAAATGAAGGTAATGATTCCCTTTATGGTGAGTTTGGAAATGATGCTTTAGATGGAGGTTCGGGGAATGATTTGTTGCAGGGGGGGCCGGGAAATGATTCTCTGACTGGAAATACTGGAAACGATAGTTTAGATGGTTATAAAGGTTCCGAATCATTACCGTTAGCATCGAGAGTTCAGTATGATAATTTGACAGGGGGAACGGAGGCGGATCTTTTTATATTGGGAAGACTTCGCCCGATTTCTAGTTACTATGGCCCCACTGATCAGCCCATTGTTTATTATGTTGGGGACGGTTACGCCACTATTACAGATTTTAACCGTACTGAAGGGGATAAAATTCAAGTTGCTAATGATTTTGGACTACTTCAATACAGTCTTATCCCCTATGCAGGTGGAACCTATATTCGTCAACAAAGTGATTTAATTGCTGATGTTAAGAATGTAACTGTAACTGCATCGGATTTATCAGTTCTGCGACCTGGATTTAATCCCATCCCGAACTTTCCTCAATTTTAGTTTTTGAATTGAAGCGATCGCTAGAAAAAGGGAACAGGGAACAGGGAACAGGGAACAGGGATAATACTTCTGGCTGTATTAGACTTAGAAGAATTTTGGGTTTAAACTTAGGACGTGTAAACCCTTAACTACCGTTTTATTTTTGTTCGGGTAAAGCTAAACAATCTGTTGTACCCCAACACACATAAACGGGAGTATTACTATCAGGTAAACTATCCCCTGTTTTGGGTTGACGAACCATAACATTTTCCCCCGATAGTAATTTCACCACATATTGAATATGGGTTCCCAAATACATTGCATTGAGTAAACGACCTTCAAAACAATTCACAGCACCGCTAACGGGATAAAAACTTAATGTAACTTTCTCAGGACGCACACTGACAACCGCCGATGCACCTGTTCTTAAATCCTGTTGCGGGAGTTGAATACCGGGAATTTCAATCTGTTGAATTTCAATACTTAATCCGGTGTCGGTGACAATATATAAACGGGAGACATCAGCACTTTCAACCGTTCCTCGAAATAGATTTGTATCGCCAATAAAATCAGCCACAAATGGCGTTTGAGGATATTCATAAATCTCGTTCGGACTGCCAATTTGTTCAATTCGGCCATCGTGCATGACAGCAATGCGGTCAGACAAACTCATGGCTTCTTCTTGGTCGTGAGTCACCATGATAAAGGTTAACCCCAAATTGCGATGGAGGTTGGTGAGTTCCATCTGCATTTGTTTGCGGAGTTTTAAATCCAAAGCCCCTAACGGTTCATCTAACAATAACACCGCCGGACGATTGACTAATGCCCTGGCTAAAGCAACCCGTTGTTGTTGACCCCCAGACAGTTGAGAGGGGTAACGATTGGCAAAGGATTCCATTTTGACTAAACTTAAGGCTTCGCGCACTTTCTCTTCAATTTCCGACTTGCTTTTGCGTTTGAGTCGGAGTCCAAAGGCAATATTTTCCCAGACTGTCAAATGGTTAAACAAAGCATAACTTTGAAAAACGGTATTCACTGGACGCAGATAGGGGGGAGTTTGGGTCACGGACTGACCCCGAATCAAGACTTCTCCAGCAGAGGGCATTTCAAACCCGGCAATCAATCGCAGCGTTGTAGTTTTGCCACAACCCGATGGCCCTAAAATACTAAAAAATTCTCCTCGGCGAATATCGAGATCTACGCCACGAACAGCCGTTTCCCCATTAAAGACCTTGAAGACTTTCCGAAGTTCAACATCGAGCTTGGTTTCAGCCCCAATAGCACCTTGATTCTGCGTAGCCGCTTGCAGCATAGTGTCACGTTATGGCGGAGATTTACCCTCCCTACAGCTTATCTGTTGACACACCTCGCCCTATAAGTGCGAGGATTCTTTAGAAGGAGATAACCCGATGGTCATTGCTCGAACCACAACTCCCAAAACCCTTCTTAGGCGTGTTCTAGTGTCGTGCGACAGGCGATGCCAATTGCCTCTACTCTCTCGCCCCGAAGGGTCTGAGCCTACTTTTAAGTCGTTTTTCACTCACTCGCTTAATCGTTTCTGCTTGTGGGGGCTAGAACTAGAGTGTCAACACCGGTTCAACCATTTCGGTTAAACGCCCTTTAACTAGAGCGTCCCACCACTGGGAATCTCACCCGTCAATTAAGGTCATCGTGGCTTTAATTATTCTAATCCTAGTTCAAATTAA